>DAIMFM010000090.1:0-11135 GCA_036724585.1 Burkholderiaceae bacterium
AGGCGGCCATGCCGACCGGGCGCATGAGTTCATCGCCGAGGATTATGTGCAGCATAACCCCAACGCGGCGCAGGGATTGGCCGGTCTTGTTGACTATGTCCAATCTACGCGGCCGGTGCGCGAGATCAAGGACACGCTCGGACGACAGGCGGCCGAGCAGGTCCTGGCGGAACTCGCCGAGCGGTTTCGCGGCGTGCTGCGCGGAACCCGCATCCTGACGCGCGAGGACGGGAAGACGGAATCGCAGGAACTTTCGGTCCTTGCGCGGACGGGCCCCTACGAGTTCGCGGTCATGTTGCGCGACTGCGATCCGATGACGGCGCGCAACGTCGGAATGCGCCTGGCCGACATGGCCGGGCGGCCGTTCCGCCACGAGGGACAGACGCTCGGCATCGCGGCGCGCATGGCCGAGGCATTGATGCGCTGGGTCCACCCCGAGCGGGGACCGCAGAATCCGGCGGAGTTCGTCGATTTCGCCGAGAAGACCGGCTTCATCAGCAAGCTCACCACCTGGGCGATCGACGGGGCGCTGCGCCATGCCGCCGAGTGGAATCGCGACGGGCTGCCGATGACCATCTCGGTCAATCTCTCGCGCCGCGACCTGATGAACCCGGAGTTCCCGGCGCAGGTCGTCGCCGCCTTGCGCCAGCACGGACTGTCGGGCAAGGCGCTGAGCTTCGACATCCCCGACGGCGTGCTGATCGGCGCGCCCGCGATCGTGACCCGCAACATGGAACTGCTCTCGCGGGTCGGCGCCCTGTTCGCGGTCGACGACTTCGGCAGCGGCTTCGGCTCGATCGACGAGCTCCAGAAGCTGCCCCTGCACAGCCTCAAGATCGACCGACGCTACGTCGGTGCGATGTGCGAGGACCCGCGGGCCGCCATCATCGTGCGGGCGGTCATCGACCTTGCCCGCTCGATGGGCCTGCAGTCGGTCGCCGAAGGGGTGGAGACCGCCGAGCAGCTCGCCATGTTGCGCGACATGGGTTGCGACCAGGCCCAGGGCTACTACGTCGGGCGCCCGCTCACGCGCGAGGACTTCGAGGTCTGGGTGCGCCACCAGGCGGCCAAGTACGGTGTGCAGGGCGCGAATCGTCGCCTGCGTCCCCGGATGCCGCATGCGCTCGCCGAGCTCGACGCCGCCGAAACCATCGTGGTGGGCTCCGCGGAGGTCGCGCCGGAGGACCCGGCCCCGGGCGGCGATGCGATTCCGGGCCGCGATGTGCGGCCGGGCGCTACCGGCACCGACGACTGAGGGTTTGCTTCAGCGCGCGTCGCCCAGGCGCGCAAGCCTGGCCAGGGCGGCATCCAGCGTCTCCTCGCGCTTGGCGAAGCAGAACCGGATGCGGTGCTCGTCGAGCCCGTCACTGCGAAACGCCGACATGGGCACCGCCGCGACCCCGAGCTCCTGTGTCAGCCAGCGACAGAAGTCCGCGTCGCCCAGTTCGCTGACCCCGGAGTAGTCGCAAACCACGAAGTAGGTGCCTTCGCACCGTCGCGCCCGCAGCGCGGTGGTCTCCAGGCCCGCGAGGAAGCGGTCCCGCCGGGCCTCGTAGAAGTCGGCCAGGCCGAGGTAGGGCGCCGGGTCCTCCAGGTAGGCCGCCAGGCCCGCCTGCATCGGCGTGTTCACGGTGAACACATTGAACTGGTGGACCTTGCGGAACTCGGCTGTCAGCGCGGCGGGCGCCACGCAATAGCCGATCTTCCAGCCGGTGACATGGAAGGTCTTGCCGAAGGACGAAACCACGAAGCTGCGCTCGCGCAGCGATGGATGGGCGCTGAGCGACAGGTGCGCGCGGCCGTCGAACACCGTGTGTTCGTAGACCTCGTCGGAGATCACGACGAGGTCGTGGCGTTCGGCGAGCGTCGCGAGCTGCGCCAGGTCATCCGCATCGATCACGGTGCCGGTCGGGTTGTGCGGCGAATTGATCATGATGGCGCGCGTGGCCGGGCCGACGGCCGCCTCGACCCGCTCCCAGTCGATGCGGTAGTCCGCCGTCATCGGTACCGTCACGGCGCGCCCGCCGGCGAGCGCAATGCCCGGCAGGTAGCTGTCGTAGACCGGTTCGATCGCGATCACCTCGTCGCCGGGCCGCACCACGGCGAGCAGGGCGGTGAGCAGCGCCTGGGTGGCGCCGGCCGTGACCGTCACTTCGCTGGCCGGGTCGCAGGAAACGGCGTGGAGCCGCCGGATCTTGCTGGCGATGGCTTCGCGCAGGGCCATGACGCCTGCCATCGGCGGGTACTGGTTGTGCCCGGCGGCCATCGCCTCGGCGACCGCATCGACCAGCCTGCGGTCGCAGTCGAAGTCGGGGAATCCCTGGCCGAGGTTGATCGCCGCGTGCGACTCGGCCAGCGCCGACATCACGGTGAATATCGTCGTGCCGACCGACGGGAGCTTGCTTTCGATCTTCATGTCGATCCCGGTAGGGCGCCTCGCGACGCCAACGGCGCCTCGGGGCGCCGGGAGTGCGCCGATTATAGGATGGGCGGGGCCGACGCCGCGCCGCCCGGGGGGCCGAGTGCCGCCTGCCAAGCCTCGTCCTCGGGGCGCAGGATGCGCAGCCCGCGCGCCAGTGCGCGTCGCCGCAAGGCAAGGAGCTGGCGGTCGCGGCTGAGCAGCCAGCCCGTGCCCCGGTGCAGCGCGAGATCGAGGAAGACCTGGTCGTCCGGGTCGCGGCAGCTGAGGTCCGATGGCGGGACCGGCCCGCCCATCCGCGCATGCCGGTCGAAGCGGCGCAGCGCGTCCAGGCGGATCGGGGTCTCGAGGCGCAGTCGCGGATAGGCGAGTACGCGCTCGAACTCGTCGCGGATACGCGGCAGCACCGGCAGGGCGACCTCGCCGGCTTCGACGGCCTGGCCGAGGCGGCGCGTCACCGGGTCGTCGTAGACGAGCCAGGCGAGCCAGACGTTGGTGTCGAGAATCGCTTCCATGCCATCATCGCGGCTTTGCCCGATGCCTTCCGGTTGCCGATGTTGATCGTACTTTCCCCCGCCAAGCGCCTGGACTTCGAGAGCCCCCTCGCGCACGAGGCGCGTGGCCGGCCGGCGATGCTTGCCGAATCGAGGCGCCTCGTCGAGCGATTGCGCGGCTACGCGCCAGCCGAGCTGTCGGCCCTGATGGGCATCAGCGATTCGCTCGCCAGCCTCAATGCCGCTCGCTTCGAGCAGTGGAAGACGCCCTTCACGAGCGCGAACGCCAGGCCCGCGATGTTCGCCTTCGCCGGCGACGTGTACGACGGCCTGGGCGCGGACACGCTCGATGGGGCGGGCCTCGACTGGGCCCAGGGCCATGTCAGGATTCTATCGGGCCTGTACGGCCTGCTGCGCCCCCTGGACCTGATCCAGGCCTACAGGCTCGAGATGGGCACCCGCCTGCCCAACGAGCGGGGACCGGACCTCTACAGCTTCTGGGGACCCCGCATCGCGAACGTACTGCGCCGGGCGATGGACGAGGCCGGTGCCGAGGTCCTGGTCAACCTCGCGTCGCAGGAGTACTTCCGCAGCATCGATCGTACGAAGTGGCGCGCGCCGATCGTGCAGCCGGTGTTCGAACAGTGGCACGGCGGGCGTTGGAAGGTGATCTCCTTCGACGCGAAGCGCGCGCGCGGCGCGATGACCCGCTTCGCGATCGACAACCGGCTCGACGATGCCCGGGGACTGAAGGATTTCGACCGCGACGGCTACGCCTACGAACCGGCCGCCTCCGACGATCGGCGCTGGGTGTTCCGCCGCCGCTGACGGCCGGGGTTCGCGCGCGCCGGAGTGCCCTAGGCGCCGCCGGTACCGTCGGTGCCGCGCAGGATCAGGGGCTCCGGCTCGAGTCGCACGCCGAAGCGGGCGGATACCGAGTCCTGTATGCGGTTGGCCAGCGCCAGCAGCTGGGCGCCGGTCGCGCGCCCATGGTTGACCAGCACGAGGGCATGGCGGTCGTGGACGGCGGCATCCCCCTCACGATATCCCTTCCAGCCGGCCCGCTCGATCAGCCAGGCGGCCGGCAACTTGGCCCGGCCGGGGCCCGCGGGCCAGGAGGGAAGGTCCGCATGTCGCTCGCGCAGGCGCGCGAGGCACGTGTCGTCGACCACGGGGTTCTTGAAGAAGCTGCCGGCGTTGCCGAGCAGGGCGGGGTCGGGCAGGCGCGCGCGTCGCAGGCCGATGACCGCATCCGCGATCGCCCGCGCGCTCGGCGGGGTGCTGGCCAGCGCCTTGCGGATGTCGCCGTAGTCCAGCCGCGGCTGCAGGCGGCGCGAGAGCACCAGCCGCACCGACAGGATCAGCCAGCGCCGGTTGCCCGACGACTTGAACGCACTGTCGCGATAACCGAAGTCGCAGTCCGGGCGGGAGAAGCGTCGCCGTTCGCCGGTGTCGAGCGAGACCGCCTCGAGCGAATCGAAGTGCTCGGCGAGTTCGACGCCGTAGGCGCCGATGTTCTGGATAGGAGCGGCCCCCACGCTGCCCGGGATCAGCGACAGGTTCTCGAGGCCGCACAGTCCCTCGCCGAGCGTCCATTCGACCAGGGCTGGCCAGTCCTCGCCGGCGGCGGCTTCGAGGAGGACCCGGTCGCCGTCGGCGGCCACGATGCGGCGACCGCGCAGGGCAATCCGCAGGACCCGCTCGATGCGTCCGGTTGCGAGCAGGGTGTTGCAGCCGGCACCCAGGACCTGGGCGGGGTCGCCGGACCGGTACCACTCGATGACCGCGGGAATCTGCCGCGGGTCACGCAGTGTGGCGAGCTGGCCGGCCACGGCACGCACGCCGAAGCTGTTGAACCCGTCCAGCGGGACGTCGGATTCGATGGTCGCTTGCAGTGGCTTGCTCCGCTTGGTGTCCCGGGCGGGGCGCGTGTCGCTAGCTGGGCTGGTAGGCGAGGCGCACGTAGATCGGCGCGAACGATTCGGCCTGCGTCACCTCGACCAGCGATTCGCGGGCGAGCTCGAGCAGGGCGATGAAGGTGACGATGAGCACCGGCATGCCCCGCTCGATATCGAAGAGCTCCTGGAACTCGGCGAAGCGCCGGTCCTGGAGTCGGCGCAGGACGATCGTCATGTGCTCGCGCACCGAGAGCTGTTCGCGCGTGATGCGATGGTGCTGGACGAGACGGGCGCGCTTGAGGATGTCGGCCCAGGCGGCCCGCAGGTCGTTCGGGTCGACACCGGGCAGGCGTGCCTCGATGTCCTGTTCGATGTGCGCCTGGACGGCGAGGAAGTCGCGGCCCGCGACCGGCATCGCGTCGAGCATCTGCGCGCCGTACTTGATCCGCTCGTACTCGAGCAGGCGCCGGGCCAGTTCGGCGCGCGGATCCTCGGCTTCCTCGTCGGTGTCTGCCTTGCGCACCGGCACCAGCATGCGCGACTTGATGTCGATGAGCAGGGCCGCCATCAGCAGGTATTCCGCCGCCAGCTCGAGGTTGCTCTGGCGGATTTCCTCGATATAGGCAAGGTACTGGCGGGTGACCTCGGCCATGGGAATGTCGAGGACGTTGAAGTTCTGCTTGCGGATCAGGTAGAGCAGGAGGTCGAGCGGCCCCTCGAAGGAATCGAGGAAGACCTCGAGCGCGTCGGGCGGGATGTAGAGGTCCTGCGGCAGCTGGACGACCGGCTCGCCATAGAGCCTGGCGAAGACCTTGAGCTCGAGTTGCTCGACCGGCATCGCGACTGGCGCCCGCGCCGGCGCGGCCTCGCCCTGGTCCGCGGTCGCGTCGGCGCGCTCGGCGTTGTTCACCGTTCGGACGGGTTCTGGTAGAAGACGTAGGGCGGCTGGGGCAGCCGTGATTCGCGGTGACGTCGCTGGGTCTCGAGGTTCTGCGGGCGGTCCCACCAGATCGCGCGGCCGCGCCGCTGCTCGGCCTCGAGGTGCGGGCGCTCCTGCTTGAGTTCGCGCAGGAACTTGGTGATGTCGGATTCGTACATGGCTGCCTGTGGATGCTCAGGCGGTATTCTATCGAAACGGGGAGGGAGCGCGGCAATGGGCAGCATCGGCGGCTGGATCGCGGCGGGACTGGCCCGGCTGGGCCTGGGGCCCTTCCCCGACCTGGCCCGGGGCGCGCTGCGGCCCGGCCGGTCGGTCGAGTCGGACGTCCGCAGCTTGCTGGGCGAGCCGGAAGCCATCCATGACGGCGAGGCCGGCGTCCGCGTCTACGAATACCCGCGCGGGCCGGCCGGCACGGAGACCTGGATGGTCGAGATCGGCCCCGACGGCCGCTACCGGGGCATGCGCAACGTACTCGTCGACGACTGCTTCGCGCAGCTCGCGCGCGGCGACACGATCGACGACGTGCGCCGCCGGCTCGGCCGGCCGGGCTCGTCGGCCGACTTTCCCCGCCGCGGCGAGCGCGGGCTGAGCTGGAAGTACCGCGCCGACGGGGGCCGGCTCGAGCACTTCAACGCCCACTTCGACGAACATGGCCGGCTGGTCGGGGTCAGCAGGACACCGGACCCGGAGGCACTCAACGCCCAGTAGGCGGCTCGGGCGGTGGCTCCTGATGCCCGGCCCGGCCACCGGCTCCTTCGGAGGCCGCCGCCGCCTTCCCCTGGTCTTCTTCGGCAGCCTGCCGGATCGAGTCGAGCGCATCCTCGAGGGTTTCGAACACACTGTCGGGACCGAGCTTGTCGAGGAAGCCACTGCGCCGCATCAGGGAGAGCGGTTGCTCGTTCGCCGCGACGATCACGATCCGGCCCTTGCCCGAACGCAGGGAATCGCGCAGTTCCTCGAGCGCCTCGAGGCCGCTGGTGTCGAGATTGATGACCTGGTGCATCTCGAGGATCATCACGCCCGGCAAGGGGTCGAAGGGTGTCTGGAGGGCGTCGATCTTGCCTACCGAGCCGAAGAACAGCGAGCCGAACAGGCGATAGGCGCGAACCGTCGGGCCGTCCTTGCGCGCGAATTCCGGACCGAGGTCGATCCGCTCGACCCGCGTCAGGTCGGAGATGCGGTAGATGAAGAACAGGCTCGCCAGCACCAGCCCGACCTGGACCGCCACCGTGAGGTCGAAGATGACCGTCAGCGCGAAGGTGGTGAGCATCAGCGCGCGGTGGTTGAAGGAGAACCGGCGCAGCCGCGGGAATGCCCCCCAGTCGCCCATGTTGTAGGCGACATAGAGGAGGATCGCCGCCAGCGTGGCCATGGGCACGTCGCCCGCGTAGGGGGCGAAGACGAGCATGATCAGGAGCAGGGTCAGCGCATGGAAGATGCCCGCCAGGGGGGTCCTGCCTCCGGTGCGCACATTGGTGACGGTGCGGGCGATCGTGCCCGTTGCCGCGATCCCGCCGAACAGGGGAGCGACGAAGTTGGCGATGCCCTGGCCCATGAGCTCCTGGTTCGAATCATGGCGCTGTCCGATGAGCTTGTCGGCCACGCGCGCGCAGAGCAGCGATTCGATCGCGCACAGCAGGGCGATCGAGATCGCCGGTCCGGCGAGGAGCTGCGCGCTCGACCATTCGAACGCGGGCAGGGCGGGCATCGGCAGGCCCTGCGGGATGCCGCCGAAGCGGCTGCCGATGGTCTCGACCGGGACACCGAAGACCGATACGGCGACGGCGCCAAGCACGAGGGCGGCGATCGTGCCGGGGGCCCGCGATATCCATCGTCGCCATGCGGGCCCGCCGGGCACGGTGGCCTTGGGCCACCAGGCCACGATCGCCAGCGAGACGAGGCCGACGACGATGGCGGGCCAGTGGATCGTGTGGATCGCACCGGCGAAGGTACTCACCATCGAGAAGAAGTTGGCGGGCATCTCCTCGACCTGCAAACCGAGGAAGTCGCGCACCTGCTGCAGGCCGATGATCACGGCGATGCCGTTGGTGAACCCCACCACGACGGCGACGGGGATGAAGCGGATCAGGTTGCCCAGGCGCAGCGCGCCCATCGCGAACAGCAGGACGCCGGCCATCATGGTGGCGAGCAGCAGGTTGGCGATGCCGTAGCGGGCCGCGATCGCGTAGAGCAGGGCGACGAATGCACCGGCCGGCCCGCCGATCTGGACCCGTGATCCCCCCAGCAGGGAGATCAGGAAGCCGCCGATGATCGCGGTGACGATGCCTTGTTCCGGCTTGACCCCGCTGGCGATCCCGAAGGCCATGGCCAGCGGCAGCGCCACGAAACCGACGGTGATGCCGGCCGAGACATCGGCGATCAAGTCGTCACGTCGGTAGCCTTTGAGGGAATCGACCAAGGCGGGTCGAAACCGCAATCGAAACATTGGCGCGTCAACCCCTATACGGTCGGGGACATTCTAGCCGACCCGCATTCCGGGCTCGGCGCCGCTGTCGGCCGACAGCAGGTAGAGTCCCTCGCCGCGTTCCGGGTCCTCGTGCGCCGCCGACAGCACCATCCCTTCGGAGATGCCGAACTTCATCTTGCGCGGCGCCAGGTTGGCGATCATCACGGTCAGGCGCCCGACCAGGTCCTCCGGCGCATAGGCGGACTGGATGCCGGAGAACACCTGGCGCGGGCGCTCTTCGCCGATATCGAGCGACAGCCGGAGGAGCTTCTTCGAGCCTTCCACGCGCGCGGCCGCGACGATCCGGGCCATCCGCAGGTCGAGCTTCGCGAAGTCGTCGATGCCCACGACGCCTGCGCCGGCCGCGGCGGCGTCCGCGCGGTCGTCGGTCGCGCCGGACCGGGCGGCCTTCGTGCCCGTCCCCTTGCCGGTGGCCGGTGCCGGCCCCTCCTCGATGCCGAGCAACCGGTCAACGGCCTTCGGGTCGATGCGTGTCATGAGATGGCTGTAGGGACGGATCGCATGTCCGGCGGGCAGCGGGATGCCGATTGCCGACCAGCCGGGCAGGTCCAGCGACAGTTGCTCGAGCGCGCGCGCGGCGGTGGCCGGCATGACCGGCGCGAGCAGGACGACCAGGTCGCGAAAGCCGTTGATCGCGGTGGAGCAGATCCGCTGCAGCGTATCGCCGGCGGCCGGATCCTTGGCGACCTCCCAGGGCCTGGCGCTGTCGACGTACTGGTTGATCGCGTCCGCATACTGCATGATCTCGCGGATCGCCTTGCCGAATTCGCGCTCCTCGTACAGGCGCGCAACCGCTTCGGGCCCTGCCCAGGCCTCCGCGAACCCGGCCATCACCTGCGCGTCGGGATCGCCCAGGCGGCCCTCGAAGCGCCTCACCAGGAAGTTGCTGCACCGACTCGCGATGTTGACGAGCTTGCCGACCAGGTCGCTGTTGATGCGCGCGACGAAGTCGTCGGGATTGAAGGCGACGTCCTCGACGTGGCCGTTGAGCTTGGCGGCGATGTAGTAGCGCAGCCAGTCGGGATTGAGGCCGAGTTCCAGGTAGCGCAGCGGCGAGATGCCCGTGCCGCGGCTCTTGCTCATCTTCTCGCCGCTGACGGTGATGAATCCGTGGACGTTGATCTGGTCGGGGGTCCTGCGGCCGGCGAAGTGAAGCATGGCGGGCCAGAACAGCACATGGAAGTAGATGATGTCCTTGCCGATGAAGTGCACCTGCTCGAGCGACTCGTCGTTCATCAGGGCGTCGAAGTCGATGCCGACGCGCTTGCAATAGGCCTTGAGCGAAGCGAGATAGCCGATCGGCGCGTCGAGCCAGACGTAGAAGTACTTGCCCGGCGCGCCCGGGATCTCGAAGCCGAAGTACGGGGCATCGCGCGAGATGTCCCAGTCGGCGAGCTTGCCTTGCGGATCGTCCTCGCCCAGCCATTCGCGGGCCTTGGCGAGCACTTCCGCCTGCAGCCTCGGCCCGCCGTGGCGACCGTTGCTGCGGGTCCACTCGCGCAGGAAGGCGACGCAGCGCGGGTCGGACAGCCGGAAGAAGAAATGCTCGGAGCGGCGCAGTTCCGGGCGTGCGCCCGACAGCGCCGAGAAGGGCTCGACCAGTTCGGTGGGCATGTAGACGGCGCTGCAGACCTCGCACGAATCCCCGTACTGGTCGGGCGCGCCACACTTCGGGCACTTGCCCTTGATGTAGCGATCGGGCAGGAACATGCCCTTGACCGGGTCGTAGAACTGTTCGATCTCGCGACGATCGATCAGGCCGGCGTCCTTGAGGGCCAGGTAGATGCCCTGGGAGAGTTCGACGTTCTCGGGCGAGTCGGTGCTGTGCCAGTGGTCGAACGCGATGTGGAAGCCGTCGAGATAGGGCTTGCGGCCCGCCGCGATGCGGGCGACGAATTCCTGGGGCGAGCAGCCTGCCTTCTCGGCAGCGATCATGATGGGCGCGCCATGCGCATCGTCGGCGCCCACGAAGTGAACCGTGTGGCCCCGCATGCGCTGGAAGCGTACCCAGATGTCGGCCTGGATGTATTCCATGATGTGGCCCACATGGAAAGGCCCGTTGGCGTATGGGAGCGCGGTGGTAACGAAGAAGGTGCGGGCTTGTGCCATCGTCGGCGTTCTCGGTTCGGCGCGCAGCCAGGCTGCGAACGCGGCGCCGCCTGGGGCGCCACGAAACTTTTAATCATATCAGCGGGTTAGGGTCACCGGTCGACGCTCGCCAATTGAATTAGACTTGGCGGGGACGATCCCGTCGCCATTTGCACTGCTGGAGAAAGTACCGAGATGCCCCCCACCGTCGAGCAGGTCACCGAAGCGCTGTCGGGAGTGGTGGACCCCAATACGGGCAAGGATCTCGTCGCCGGCAAGGCGCTGCGCAACGTCCGGGTCGAAGGCGAACTCGTCTCGTTCGACGTGGTGCTCGGCTACCCAGCGGCGAGCCAGGTCGACCCGATCCGGCGCGCGGCCGTCGCCGCGGCGCAGGCCCTGCCTGGCGTGGGCCGCGTGGCCGCCAACGTCTACCAGAAGATCGAGGCGCATGGCGTACAGCGCGGCCTCGGCAAGCTGCCGAACGTGCGCAACATCATCGCGGTCGCCTCGGGCAAGGGCGGCGTCGGCAAGAGCACCACGGCGGTCAACATCGCCCTCGCGCTGGCCGCCGAGGGCGCCAGCGTCGGGGTGCTCGATGCCGACATCTACGGCCCGTCCCAGCCGACCATGCTGGGCATCACGGGCAAGCCGGAGTCACGCGACGGCAAGAGCCTCGAGCCGATGACGGCGCATGGCGTCCAGGCTTCCTCGATCGGCTTCCTCATCGATCCGGATACGCCGATGGTCTGGCGTGGCCCGATGGTCACCCAGGCGCTCGAGCAGCTGCTGCGCGACACGAACTGGCGCG
>DAIMFM010000091.1:0-11111 GCA_036724585.1 Burkholderiaceae bacterium
CGTACTTGACGAAGGGAACGTTGCGCCGCATGAGCTCGATCTCGAGCCCGTCGCTGTGCCAGGCCGTGCGAAAGAGCACCGCCTGCCGGCGCAGCGCCACCCCGGCCTCGCGCTGGCGCAGGATCTCGTCGATCAGCCAGTCGCCCTGGGCCCGGTCGTCGAGCACGGTGACGAGCCGGGGCCTGGCCGCCCCGCCGCCCCGGCTCGCCTCGAGGGTGCGCGGATACTGCCGCGTGCCCTCGGCGACGAGGACGTTGGCGAGATCGAGGATCGGCTGGCGCGAGCGGTAGTTGGTGGCGAGAACGACCTGCCGCGCCGGCGGATCGAAGCAGGCGGGAAAGCCGAGGATGTTGTCGACGTCGGCGGCGCGGAACGCGTAGATGGACTGGGCGTCGTCGCCGACGACGGTCAGGCCGTTGCCGTCCGGCTTCATGGCGAGGAGGATCCGCGCCTGCAGCGCATTGGTGTCCTGGTATTCGTCGACCAGGACATGGTCGAAGAGGGCGCCGACTTCGGCCGCCAGCGCCGCATCCGACAGCGCGGTATCCCACCAGAGCAGCAGGTCGTCGTAGTCGAGCACGCCGTGCTGGAGCTTGCGATCGACGTAGCCGCGGAACAGGCCCCGGAGCTCCGTCTCCCATTCGAGGCACCACGGGAAGTTCTCCCGCAGGACGCGCTCGAGCGGCCAGCCGGTGTTGACCGCGAACGAATAGATGCCGAGGCACGTCTCCTTGCGCGGGAAGCGGCGCTTCTGCGACGAGAGCCCCTGTTCGTGGCGGACGTGGTCGAGCAGGTCGGCCGCATCGCCGCGATCGAGGATGCCGAAGCCCGGGTCGAGCCCGATGCGCGCGGCATGCTCGCGCAGCAGGCGTGCCCCGATCGCGTGGAAGGTGCCGGCCCATGGCAGCCGGAAGGCGACCGGCGGGCGCCGGCCCGCGCGGCCGCCGGCCTGTCGGTCCGCGCGGTCGGCGAGCGCCTTGCCGACCAGGGCTTCGGCGCGCCGGATCATCTCCTGTGCGGCGCGGCGCGAGAAGGTGAGCAGAGCGATGCGTTCGGGCGCGACGCCCGCCATCACGAGGTGCGCGACCCGGTGGGCCAGCATGGCCGTCTTGCCGGTGCCGGCACCGGCGATGACGAGCTGCGGGCCGGCGACGAAGCGGCCGTCGGCAGCGTGTTCCCCCCAGCCGGCGGCGGCGCGCTGCGCGGGGTTGAGGGCGTCGAGCCACGACGCGGCGTCGGGTTCGAGCAGGGCGGGATCGGTCCGGTCGTTCATCTCGGCGCATCCAGGTGGGAAGCGAGGAGCATCGCGTCGCGCGGGCTCACCGGATGAGCCTTCGGCATCCCCGGACGAGCGCCCTGCGGCGGCGCCCTGGGTTAACCTGCGATCCATGGATCCCGCAGGCGGCACGCCCCCCGTGTTCGACGACCTCGCCGAGCTCTTCAGCCCGCGCTCGATCGTCCTGGTCGGCGCCTCCGATCGTCCCGACAGCATCGGCCGGCGCACGCTCGACAACCTCACGATCCACGGTCGCTTCCAGGGCGAGCTCTACCTCGTCAACCCGGGGCGGTCCCGGATCGATGGCCGCCGCTGCTGGCCCAGCGTCGCGGAGCTGCCGCCGGGCGTGGTGCCCGCCGTCGCCATCATCGTGATCCCGGGCGCGGTGGTGCTCGATACGGTCGCCCAGTGCGTGGGGCGCGGCGTGCGCTTCGCGATCGTGCTGAGCTCGGGCTTCGGCGAGGAGAGCGAGGCCGGCAAGGCGCTCGAAGCCGAGATGCGTCGGATCGCGCGCGCCGGCGGCATGCGCATCTACGGGCCGAACTGCCCCGGCCTCGTCAATTTCCGCGAGCGGCTCGGCCTGACGTTCTCGCCGGCGTTCCGCGACGACCTCCGGACCGGGCCGATCGCGATCGCCAGCCAGGGCGGGGCGCTGGGCCGCAACCTGGTGCAGGGTGGCGAGCGCGGCTGCGGCTATGCCGCCTGGGCCTCGACGGGCAACGAGGCGGACCTCCAGGTGGCCGACTTCATCCATCATTACTCGCGCCAGCCCGATGTGCGCGGCGTGCTGGCGGTTCTCGAAGGCGTCAACGACGGCGCCCGCTTCGTCGCCGCGGCACTCGCGACGACCCGCAGCGGCCGCGGCCTGGGGGTGCTGAAGATCGGCCGCTCCGAGTACGGCAGCCGGGCGGCAGCTTCGCATACCGCGTCGATCACCGGGGCGGCCGACGTCAACTCGGCGGTCTTCGCGCAACTCGGCATCGCCGAGGTGGACGACGTCGACGAGCTCGTCGATTTCGGCGCGATGCTCGCCCGGGCGCGGCCGAAGGGCGACGAGCGGATCGCCGTCTATGGCTCGAGCGGCGGCGCCTGCGCGCTCGTGGCCGACGTCCTGGGCGCCTCGGGCGTGCAGCTCGCCGAATTCGCGCCGGCCACGCTCGAGCGCCTGCGCGCGCGCCTGCCGAGCTACGCGGCGATCGGCAACCCGGTCGACACCACGACGATCACGATGTCCGATCCGCAGGTGATCGACGACACGCTGCTGGCCGTCGCCGAGGATCCCTCGGTCGGGCTCGTCGTCCTGCCGTACGCGATCGACTATGGCGCGGCCACCGCTGGCACGGCGCGGCGCTTCGTCGACATCCAGTCGCGCACCGGCAAGCCGATCCTGCCGATCTGGATGAGCGATCGCCTGGGCGAGGGCTACCGCGTCTTCGCCGACGCCGGCATGGCCCCGATGCGCAGCGCGCGCAACGCCGCCAGGGCGATCCGGCGCTGGCTCGCCTACGGGCGCTGGCTCGCCGAACGAGCCGGCGAGCCCGCCCCGCTGCTGCTCACCCAGGGAATCGGCCCCACGGCGCGCGCCGTGCGCACCTTGCCGGAGCCCGAGGGCAAGCGGCTGCTGGAGGCGGCCGGGCTGCCGGTGCCGCGCTCGCGGGTCGTCGCCAGCGCAGCGGATGCCGTCCGTGCCGCCGAGGCGATCGGGACGCCGGTCGCCCTGAAGATCGTCAGCCCGGACATCACGCACAAGACGGAGGTCGGCGGCGTCGCCCTCGGCATCGAGGATCCCGCCGCCGCCGGCGTCGCCTGGCAGCGGATGATCGCGTCGGTGCGCCGGTCACGGCCCCGGGCGGCGATCGCAGGCGTGCTCGTCGAACGCATGGCGCCGGCCGATGGCCTCGAGGCCCTGGTCGGCGTAAGCCGCGACCCGGTGTTCGGCTACATGCTCACGCTCGGCCTCGGCGGCATCCACGCCGAACTGTTCCATGACGTCGCCCGGGCGATGCTGCCGGTCGATGCGCGCATGGTCGCCCGGCTCGTCGCCGGCCTGCGCAGCGCGTCGCTCTTCGCGGGTGCCCGCGGGCACGGCGGCTACGATGTCGGTGCGCTCGGCGGGCTGGTCGAATCCCTCTCGGCCTTCGTCGTGGCCCGGCGGCACGACATCGAGGAGGTCGAGCTCAATCCGGTGTGGGTCGGCCCCCGGGGTCGCGGCGCGCAGGTGCTCGATGCGGTCGTGCGCCTGCGCGACTACGGTGCATAGCGGCCGAGCGCCGTCGCCAGGCGTGCCGCGACGCGCTCGCGCAGGTCGTCCGGGGCGATCACCTCGACGTCGGGGCCGTGGCGCAGGATGTCCATCTCGAGTTCGGTCGACGTGCCGAAGGGCAGGCGCAGTTCCCAGCCGCCGTCGGGCAGGGCGCGGCCCTGTTGCCGCGGGTGCCAGACCTCGGCGCTGACCCAGCGCGCCGCCTCGGGCGAAAAGCGCAGCACCGCCTCGCGCAGTTCGCCGCCGCGGTAGATGCCGTAGCCGTCCTCGCCCGCCTCTCCCAGCTCGTCGGCGGGTACCTCGCGTGCCGGGGCGTCGAGCAGCCGCACGGATTCGATGGCGTCCAGCGCGAAGACCCGCATCGAATCGCTCGCATGGCACCAGGCATCGAGGTACCAGGCATTGCGATAGTGGGTGAGGCGCTGCGGCGAGATCTCGCGCAGCGAGTGGGCATCGCGCGAGCGGGTGTAGTAGTCGATCTCGAGCCGGCGGCGATTGAGCAGGGCGTTGCCGATCGGCTCGAAGCGCCGCGGCGGCACCGGCCGGTTCTGCGCCGGCCGCACCCGCACGCGGCGCATGACTTCGTCGGCGTCGGCGCTGGTGCTGCCCAGCAGCGTGCGCAGCCGCGCGATCAGGGGTTGCACGCGCGGCCCCAGCAGCCCGCCGGTGTCCAGGTCCTCCAGCATGCGATGCATGGTGAGCAGCGCCAGGATCTCCTGGTCGTTGAACCACAGTCCCGGCAGTTCGTACTGCGGCCCGAGGCCGGCCTGCTCGAAGCGGTAGCCGCCGGCCTCGCGGTCATGGACGATGGGCGCATGCAGCCGGTCGCGCATGTAGTTGAGGTCGCGCGTGATCGTCGCGCGCGATACCTCGAGCGCGGCCATCAGGTCCTCGCGCGAGATCGTTCCGCGTTCGCGCAGGAGCTGGTCGATACGGTAGTAGCGCTCGGTCTGGTTCATCCTCGCGGGCCATTCTATAGCGGCGCCCGGCTGCGTTCGCGCGCGAGGCCTCCCGAGCGGTCGGCGATCCCTGCTACATTCATTGCGCATCGCATCGCATCGCGCCGGAATCGGCGCCGGCATCGTCGCAACATCCCTGGAGACTCCCATGAATGCATCCACGAACGGCCGGCTCGCCGGCAAGCGCGCAATCGTCACCGGCGCCGGCAGCGGCATCGGCCGCGCCACCTCGCTGCTCTTCGCCAGCGAAGGCGCCCAGGTGCTGGCGGTCGACCTGAACACCGCCGGTGTCGAGGAGACCGTGAAGATGATCGGCGAGGCCGGCGGCCAGGCGCTCGCCATGACGGCCGATACCGGCAGCGATGCCGACGCGCAGGCCTACGTCCGGAAGGCGATCGACAGCTTCGGCGGCCTCGACGTCGTCTACGCCAACGCCGGTATCAGCGGCGGCGACATCCCGCTCGCCGAGCAGACCGTCGAGCTGTGGGAGAAGGTCCTGCGGGTCAACCTGATCGGCTGCTTCCTCGCGGTCAAGCACGCCGGCGCCCACATGGTCGCCCAGGGCAAGGGCTCGATCATCTGTACCGCGTCGGTGGCCGGGCTCAAGGCCAACGCCGGCGGCAATCCGTACAGCGCCAGCAAGGCCGGCGTGATCAGCCTGGTGCAGACGGCGGCCAACTCGTTCTGGGGCTCGGGTGTGCGGGTGAACGCGATCTGCCCGGGCCTGATCGAGACCGGCATGACCAAGCCGGTCTTCGAGTACGCGCGCTCACGTGGCACCGCCGACCGGCTCGGCCAGCTCAATCCGCTGCTGCGCTACGGCCTGCCCCACGAGATCGCCTATGCCGCGCTGTTCCTGGCGAGCGACGAGGCTTCCTACGTGAACGGGCAGGCGCTTCCGGTCGACGGGGGGCTTACCGCCTCCATGCCCTTCAAGCGCCGCCGCGCCTGACAGCTTGGCCTTCAGCCGATGTGCTTGCGGAAGAAGGCGAGGCTGCGCTCGCGGGCGAGCTTCGCCGCCTCGGCGTTGTACGAGTCGCGCATGTCGCAGTTGAAGCCGTGGCCCGCGCCGGCATAGAAGTGCGCCTCGATGCCGGCGTGGCGGCCGACGGCATCGCGCGCCTGCGCGGGCGTGGGCGAGGTGTCGAGCTCGCCGAAGTGGCATAGCAGCGGGCATTTCGGCGCTTCGTCGGCGTAGTTCGGGATGCCGCCGCCGTAGTAGGCCACCGAGGCCGACAGGCCGTCGATGCGGGCGGCGCCCACCCACGCGATGACGCCGCCCCAGCAGTAGCCCACCAGCCCGACCCGGCCGGCGCTCGAGGCGTACTCGACCGCGGCCTGCGTATCGCGGATCGCGTCGGCGATGTCGATGCGGTTCATCAGCGCGATGCCGCGCTTGATGTCCTCGGGCCCGTAGCCGGTCTCGAACTTGCGCTCCACGCGATCGAACAGGGCCGGCGCGATCGCCAGGAAGCCTTCGGAGGCATAGTCGTCGGCGACCGCACGGATATGCTCGTTGACGCCGAAGATCTCCGGCGCGATGACGATGGCGCCGCGCGCGGCGTCGCCGGGCTCCGCGACGTAGGCGTCGAAGCGATGGCCGTCGGATGCGGCAAGCTCGATATGACTACCCATGAGTGGTCTCCTTGTCGGTGCGCCCCCAGGCAGGCCTGGCGGTATCGCTTCTCGATGCATCCCCGGCGGACCGGGGGTTACCTCGATGGTAACGCCGACGCGCTTCAGCCGCGATCGAGCAGGGTGGTGGCGAGATGCTCCACGTACGCCGGGAGGGCGACGTTGCCGCCGCTCACGACGACGCCGACGCGCAGCCCGCGCACATCCATCGCGCCGGTGACCAGCGGCGCCGCCGCCAGGCAGCCGGTCGGCTCCACCACGAGCTTCATCGACTCGGCGAAGAATCGCATGGCCTCCACCAGGTCCGCATCGGTCGCCGTCTCGATGGCGGCGACGCGCTCGCGGATCACCGGGAAGGTGAGCCGGCCCGGGGCCCGCGTCTGGGCGCCATCGGCGATGGTCCGCGGCACCTCGATCGTGACGATCTCGCCGCGCGCGAGCGACTGGAGGACGTCGTCGCCGGCGGCCGGTTCGACGCCGACCACGCGACAGGCCGGCGAGCGGCCGGCCGCCGCGGTCGCGCAACCGGAGATGAGCCCGCCGCCGCCGACGCAGACCAGCAGCAGGTCGAGTTCGCCCACCTGCTCGAACAGCTCGAGCGCCACCGTGCCCTGGCCGGCCATCACCCCCGGATGGTCGAAGGGCGGGACCAGCGCCAGGCCTTCCTTGTCGGCGAGCCGCCCGGCGATCGCCTCGCGGTCCTCGGCGAAGCGGTCGTAGGTGACGATCCGGGCGCCCTGGGCGGCGGTCACCCGGGTCTTGATCTCCGGCGCATCGGTGGGCATCACGATGGTCGCCGGGATGCCGAGCCGCCTCGAGGCGAGCGCGACGGCGATGGCATGGTTGCCCGAGGAGAACGCGACGACGCCGCGGCGGCGCTGTTCGGCCGGCAGCTGCGACAAGGCGTTGAACGCGCCCCGGAACTTGAACGCGCCACCGTGCTGCAGGTTCTCGCACTTGAAGAAGACCTGCGCGTTGCAACGCGCATCCAGCTCGGCGCTGGTGAGCACCGGCGTGCGCACCGCATGGCCGTCGAGTCGCTCGGCGGCCGCGGCCACGTCGTCGAATGCGATGGCGAGCCCGTCGCGCCCGGGTGTCGTGTTCTCGTACTGCTTCATGTCGTCCTTCCAGTCGATGCCCGGCGCATGCCGGTCATGGCCGGCGAACACCGGCGCCGCCAGGCCAGTCCGGTGTGCCGGTTGTACCATGTCCGGCCCGAGGCCCTGTCCGTCCCAGCCCACCCGAAGCGTGCGGAGGCACCATGCAAGCAAGCATCCATCGCAACCTGGCGCAGCCGCGCATCTACCAGGCCATGCCCGTGGCTGCCGCGATCGGCGCGGAGATCGAGACCTGCGGCGCCCGCCGGGTTTACGTCACCACGACGCGCTCGCTCAGCCAGGGGCGGCTGGTGGCGGGCGCGATCGAGGCGCTGGGCGACCGATTCGCAGGCAAGTTCGATGCCCTGCCGGCCCACAGCCCGCGGGAATCGGTGATCGCGGGGGCGCGCGAGGTCCGCGCGGCAGGCGCCGACCGGATCCTCGCGATCGGCGGCGGCTCGGTGATCGACTCGACCAAGGTCATCCTGCAGGCGCTCTGGTACGACATCGACGACGTCGACACCCTGGCCACCATCGCCAACGGCAAGCATGCCGGCGGCCGCCAGCCCGACGACTGGCAGCGCGACCCGCAGGCGCTGCGCATGATCGCGGTGCCGACGACCCTTTCGGCGGCCGAGTTCAGCCATCGCGCCGGGGTCACGGACACCTCGACGGGGCGCAAGCTCGCCTTCGCGCATCCGCTGGCGGCGCCCGAGGCCGTCATCCTCGATCCCGCGGCGACGCTGGACACCCCGATGGAGCTGCTGCTCTCGACCGGGGTGCGTGCGATCGACCATGCCGTCGAGCGCTGGTGCGCCGCCGAGACCGTGCCCTACAGCGACGCGATGGCGCACCAGGCGCTCGCCATGCTCCTCGATGCCCTGCCGCGGGTCCATGCCGATCCGGCGGATCCCGAGGCGCGCCATGCCGCCCAGGTCGCGATGTGGCTCTCGATGCTGCCCGGCGCGACCGACGTGCCCATGGGCGCCAGCCATGGCATCGGCTACATCCTCGGGGGCGCCTACGGCGTGCCCCACGGCATCACGTCCTGCGTGATGCTGCCGGCGGTGCTCGAGTGGAACGTGTCGGTCAACGAGGCACGCCAGCAGACCGTCGCCAGCCTGCTCGGCGCCCCCGGCGAGCCGGCCGGGCCGGCGCTGCGCCGCTTCCTCGCCGGGCTGGGCCTGCCCAGCCGCCTGCGCGAGATCGGCATCGAGCAGGCGCAGCTGCCCGCGATGGCCGAGCGCTACGACGGCACCGGTCCGATCCGGACCAATCCCCGGCCGGTGGCCGGCCCCGCGGACGTGCTCGAGATCCTGCAGCTCGCCTGGTGACCGGTGATGGACACCGCCCTGGTGGTACTCGCATGGATCGGCGTCGTCGTGCTGATCGTGATCGGCGTGCTCGGCGCCGTCGTCCCCGTGCTGCCGGGTGCGGTGTTCGTGTTCGCCGGCATCGCGCTGGGCGCCTGGATCGACGACTTCACCCGGGTCGGCGGCACCGTGGTCATCATCGCCGCCGTCCTCATGGGGCTCTCATGGATCGTCGACTACCTTTCGGGCGTGCTCGGCGCGCGCCGGGTCGGCGCCAGCCGGCAGGCGATCATCGGGGCGCTGCTCGGGACCGTGGCGGGCGTCTTCACCGGCCTGGTGGGCGTGCTCTTCCTGCCGCTGGTGGGCGCCTTCATCGGGGAGTTCATCGCCGAGCGCGACGTGCCGCGCGCCGGTTCGGTCGGCGTCGCCACCTGGATCGGCATGATCATCGGCATCGCGGTGAAGATCGCGCTCAGCTTCATGATGATCGGGCTGTTCGTCTTCGCGCTCATCTTCTGAGCGCGGCGCTCATTTCGATATCTGCGATCCGACGACGTCGCCGAAGGACTGCAGCGGGCCGAGCGGATTGCGGGTGACCTGCCGGTCCTGCACCGTCGGTTGCCCCCCGTGCACCGCGAATACGACGAAGTCGTCCACGACCACGATGATGGCGTTGAAGCGCCAGCCCGTGATGTCGGTCTGCCGGCGGAAGTTGAGGGCGTCGGACCAGAAGTTGCCCACCCGGCGCTGGCGGATATGGGAGGCCACCACCAGCATGCCGCGGCAGTCCTTGCCCGCCATGAAGCAGTCGCGCAGGCCGCGGTCGAGCTTTTCCGGGGTCACCGCGGCGCCCGGCGAGAAGCGTGCAAGGAGGTCCGAGTACGTGAGGTTCGTGATCGACGGCGTGGTCTCGGGATCGATTCCCGCGGCGAGGAGGGCGGCGGTCGTCGTCCGGTACGGCACCAGCGCCTCGATCGCGGCGACCGCCTCGTCGTATTTGTTCCAGGGGCCATAGGTCGTCTGGCGGGCCGACGGCAGCAGGCTCTGGCAGGCCGAGAGCGCGAGGAACACGAGCGCGCAGCCAAGCCAGCGCCCGGTCGTGGCGACGGGGCGGGTAGCGCGACGGGGGGACGGTTCTGCGGTCATCGAATCCCGGCTGGTGTCATCGGCGATGATGCCGGGCACGAAATCTGCGCAGCCGCCGGAATCCTTTTACCATGTCACCCAACTAACCGGAACGACTGGCGGCGCCGATGGGATTCGAATGGCTCTCCGACCCGCAGGCCTGGGTCGCGCTCGCGACGCTCGCGGCCCTCGAGATCGTGCTCGGGATCGACAACATCATCTTCATCTCGATCCTCGTCGGGCGCCTGCCCGAGCACCAGCGCGCCCGCGGCCGGATCATCGGCCTGTCGCTGGCCATGGTGATGCGCCTCGCGCTGCTGTTGTCGATCGCGTGGATCATGCGCCTCACCACGCCCCTTTTCGAGATCCTCGGGCAACCGATATCCGGCCGTGACCTCATCCTGGTCGGCGGCGGGCTGTTCCTGCTCTGGAAGGCGGTCCACGAGATCCACAGTTCGCTCGAGACCGTGGACGCAAGCGAAGCGAAGGTGCCGGCCGCGGCCAGCTTCGGCGCGATCATGGTGCAGATCGCCCTGATCGACATCGTGTTCTCGCTCGATTCGGTGATCACCGCGGTCGGCCTGGTCGACCATGTATCGATCATGGCCATCGCGATCATCCTCGCGGTCGGCATCATGATGGTCGGCGCCAAGCCGATCGGGGACTTCGTCGACGCGCATCCCACCGTGAAGATGCTCGCCCTGAGCTTCCTGGTCTTGGTCGGCGTGGTCCTCATCGCCGAGGGCTTCGGCCAGCACATCCCGAAGGGCTACATCTACTTCGCGATGGCGTTCTCCGTCATCGTCGAGATGCTCAATCTCCGGCTGCGCGGCAAGGGCAGGCCGGTGCGCCTGCACAAGGCGATCCGCGAGGGCGGGCGCGGCATCGAGACCTGCGCCGCGGTCCCGGGCAGGTCCGGGCGGCGGCCCTCAGCAGGGCTGCTCGCGCAGCCGCCGCACGAGGGCGGCGAGCCCCTCGTCGCGCACGCCGTGGGCACGCAGCGCCTCCCAGGTGTTGATCGCATAGTCGCGGTTGGGCCCGCGGCGCCCGTGGCAGCGACCCAGCTGTGCCACGACTTCGTCGTCGGACAGCAGCGCGTACGATGGCAGGCTGCGGTCGGCGACGAAGGCGAGCGCCTGCACTCTCGCGCCGCTCGCGAGCCGGACCTGCAGGATGCGGGGCAGGTAGACACGCTCGGCTTCGTCCGGCATCTCGCGGGCATAGAGGTGCTCGAGCGACGCGCGGCGCCCGGCCGGATCGAGATGCTGCGCCATGCCCATGCAGCTGCCGCCGCGATCGAGCCCCAGCACCAGGCCGGGTTGCTCGGGGGTGCCGCGGTAGAGCGTGGAGCGGATGCAGAAACGACGGTGGTAGCCATGGATCCGGCCACGCTCGATCCGGGTGATCGCCATGTCGCCGGGGTCCCAGATGAGCGAACCGTAG
>DAIMFM010000092.1:0-10290 GCA_036724585.1 Burkholderiaceae bacterium
GTTACGCGCCGCCGCATGGTAGCACTACCCGGTCGGCCGGATCACCAGTCCTCGACCCGGGCGTCCATGAAGGACCGCGCGCCATACCTCGGCTCGGCGATAATCGACACATGCCCAAGATCCTGCTCGTCGACGACGACGACGAACTGCGCGACCTGCTCGGCGAATACCTCGCCCGCGACGGCTTCGAGATCGAGACGGCCGCCGATGGCGCCCGGGGCGCCGAACTCGCCCTGGCTCCCGGCGTCGACCTGGTGGTGCTCGATGTCATGATGCCCGGCACCGACGGCATCGAGGCCCTGCGTCGCATCCGCGCCGCCAGCCAGATCCCGGTGCTCATGCTGACCGCCCGCGGCGATGACGTCGACCGCATCGTCGGGCTCGAACTGGGCGCCGACGACTACGTACCCAAGCCCTGCACTCCGCGCGAGCGCGCGGCCCGGATCCGGGCGAGCCTGCGACGCAGCGAGCCCACCGGGCGTGACGTCATCACCGTCGGGCCCTTGAGCCTGCATACCGCGCAGCGCCGCGCCACCTGGGACGAAACCGCCATCGACCTGACCGGCGCGGAGTTCGAGGTGCTCACGGTGCTCGCCCGCCATGCCGGCAGCGTCGTCAGCAAGCAGGTGCTCTCGCGCGAGGCGCTGGGGCGCGAGCCGGGTCGGTTCGACCGCAGCATCGACATGCATGTCAGCGGCATCCGCCAGAAGCTGGGCAGCCGCAGCGACGGCAGTTCCTGGATCCAGACGGTGCGCGGGCGCGGCTACCAGCTGGTGGTCGACTGACGAACCCGGGGCGCCTCGAGATGGACGCAGTCTCCTGATGGGCAGGCTCTTCTGGAAGATCCTCGCGGGATTCTGGCTGGCCCTGATCGCCGCGGCGATCGGCGTCGGCATCGGCGTCGCGCTCGAGCAGCAGGCGCGATTCGACGAGCGCATGGCCCAGTACGAGGCCGCGCCGCTCGCTGCCGGGCGCTATACCCGGGCCCGTATCGACGAGACCACGGCGCTCCTGCGCCATGCGGGGCCCGAAGCCACGGCCCGGGTACTGGCCGAGCGCGGCCCGGGCGATCCACGACGACCGATCCTGGTGGTCGACGGCGACGGTCGTGAGCTCCTCGGGCGGGAGGTCTCGGCGCGCATGCTGGCGCAGGCGCGAGCCGAGGCGCTCGCCCTCGGCAACCGGGACACCGGGCGGGACGGGGGCGACGGGGACGATGCGCTCCGCAATGCGGTGGGCCACGTGACGCTGCCCGATGGCAGCGAGTACCTCGTCTTCGCGGCCCCCAGCCGGGGGGACGGGCCCAGGCGCCCGGGGCCGTGGTCGCCCTGGCTGCTGATCGGCGCCGGCCTCGTGGCCAGCCTGGCGTTCGCGGCCGGCCTGGCCTGGTACATGGCGCGCCCGATCCGGCTGATGCGCTCGGCGGGGCGCCGCGTCGCCGGCGGCGACCTCGACACCCGGATCGGTGCGCGGCTCGGGACGCGACGCGACGAGCTCACCGAGCTCGGCCGCGATTTCGATGCGATGACGACGCAGCTGCAGGCGCTGATCGGGGCGCAGCAGCGACTGCTGCACGATGTGTCGCACGAGCTGCGCTCGCCACTCGCCCGGCTGCAGGCCGCCGTGGGACTGGCGCAGCAGGACCCGGGGCGCGCCGGCGCGATGCTCGAGCGCATCGAGCGCGAGACCCGGCGGCTCGACGAGCTGGTCGGCGAGGTCCTGGCGCTCGCGCGGGCCGAATCGGGTCGCGAGGCGGGAGCGCGGGCGCCCGTCGACATCGACGAGTTGCTCGCCGACGTGGCGGACGACGCCTCCTTCGAGGCGCAGCCCCTCGGCCGCTCCGTGCGGCTTTCGAGCGCCGCGCCGGGGGCGCGCATCGTCGGCCACGCCGAACTCCTGCATCGCGCCTTCGACAACGTGGTCCGCAATGCCCTGCGGCACACCGCCCCGGCCAGCGCGGTCGAGATCAGCTCGGGCCGGCGGGGCGACACGATCGAGATCCGCATCGAGGATCGCGGTCCGGGCCTGGCGGCCGGCGAACGCGAGCGCATCTTCGAGCCCTTCGCCCGGGGCAGCGCCAGCGACGGCGACGGCTTCGGACTCGGGCTGGCGATCGCACGCCGGGCGATCGAAGCCCATGGCGGACGGATCGAGGCGCTCGATCGCGACGGTGGCGGCCTCTCGGTACGGATCGAGCTGCCGGCGATGGCGGAAGGCGGACCGGAGCGGGCCGGCCAGCCCGAGCGCCGGCCCGGGCGGCCATAGCTGGGCGGCGACAGCTGGAGCGGCAGTAGCCCGGCGGCCATGGCCGCGACGGCTATCGTCCCGGCGGCTGGCCGCCGTCGAAGAGGCCGCGCAGCGCATCGCGGTCGCGGCGCGCGAGCGCGCGCGCAATGTCGAGCAGCTGCCTGAACAGCGCGGGGGAGAGCAGGCGCAGCATCGCGACATAGATGACCGCGCCGCCTGCGACCGCCGCCGCGAGCGCGAGCACCTGCGGCCAGGCCTGGACGGCCAGCGGCAGCGCCAGCCAGACGACGCCACCCATGACGAGGGCGGCCAGCAACGGCGCCATGCCCGCCGTCGCCTGCGCCGGCAACGACAGGCCGGTCCTCGCCCGGATCATCGCGGCCGCCAGCGGCCAGACGAGGTAGCCGCGGGCGAGCATCGCCAGGCCGACCAGCCCGACCCCGGATGGTGCCGCGAGGACCACGAGGACCAGGGTCAGCGCGATCCCGATTGCGGCGAGCAGCAGGTGCCGGTGCGCATGGCCGGAGCCGCGCAATACCGCCGCCTGCAGGCTCCCCGTCGCATGGCGCAGGCCGAGCAGCAGCAGCGCTTCGGCCACCGGCACCGCCGCGATCCAGCGCGGCCCGAAGAAGAGCGGGATCAGCACCTGGGCGCAGGCGGCGAGGCCGATGAACAGCGGCGCCCCCACCAGCGTCGCGGCGCGCAGCGCGCCGGCGGTGATGCGACGCAGGGCCTCGGTATCCTCGCGGACCCGGGCGACGCCGGCGACCAGCACCTGGTAGACGGGCAAGGTGAGCACGCGGGTCGCTTCCGTGAAGAGGCGCTGCGCAAGCGCGTACAGGCCCACGGCCTCGGGGCCGAGCACGCGGCCGATGACGATCCGGGGCAACTGTTGCTCGAGATAGCCTAGGCCGTAGCTGCCCCAGGTGTTGAGGTTGTAGCCGGCAAGGTCGCGGATGTCGCGCCCCGTGAAGCGCCAGCCCGGCCGCCAGCGCGCCGCGACGAAGGCGAGCGCTGCATGCACCACGCCGCGGGCGATCTCCATGAGGACGAGGCTCCAGATGCCCGCGCCGGACAGCGCGAGCGCCACCCCGACGATGCTTGCGACCACCGCCGCCACGGACTCGGCGGCCGCCAGCGCCCGGAAGCCCCCCTCGCGCATCAGGCGTGCCGTCGGCACCACGAGCAATGCCGCGAGCGGGATGCTCGCGCCACGCCACGGCAGGATCTCCTCGAGTTCCGCGCCGCCATTGAGGAGCGCGGCCGCGGGCGCCGCGCCGGCCGCCAGCGCCGCCCAGGCGAGCAGTGCCATGCCCAGCGGCAGCACGAATCTCGCGTTCCGGTGTCCGTCCCGCAGGACGCCTCGCTGCACCAGGGTCTCGGTGGGACTCGCGACCAGGAAGATGTCGGTCAACCCGATGAAGACCCACGACAGCGCGACGACGCCGTAGGCCTGCGGGCCGACGATGCGGGCGATGAGGGCGAGCGCGACCAGGTTGATCGCGAACTGCGCCAGCTTGCCGGCGGCATTCCACGCGGTATGGTCGACCAGCTGGCTGGGACGGGGCATGGACGAGGACGGTGGCACGGGCGTCGCCGCCCGCCGCCGGACCGTGTCAGTTGACGACTTCGCAGGCGGACAAGGGCTCGGAAGTCGAGTAAACCGGTCGATGGTAGAGCGCCTCGGTATTGTCCGGGCGGCGAGGCGACCGTACCAGCCACTCCTGGAGCGACTCCAGCCAGCCACCATGGCGGACCGGCGCCGGCTCGTTACCCTGGTTGGCGTCGATGAGCAGGCGGACATGGCCGTCGGCCCGGCTGCCCTCGACTCGCCAGCCAGGCGCTTCCGCATGGACCGAAAAATCGCCCCGCTCCACCGGCAGGGGCTCGCGATCGTGCCCCAGCATCGCCTCGTGCCGGTCGGCGTACAAGGCGAGGACGAGCGAGCGCAGCGACCACAGGCAGCTCGCCGGGCCGGCGTAGGTATCGAGCAGCGCGGGATCGTCGGCGCAGATGCCCTGCGTCACGCGGCCCTGCACGACCGCGCCGCGCGCGACGTAGTACGACCAGGTCGCATCCAGTGCGCGCATGGCCTCGCCCGGGGAGACGACCGCCGGGGCGACCAGCGCGGCCGCGACCAGCGGCGCCGGCGCCGCGAGGCGATAGCAGATGCTGTGGCCCATCAGCGGCACGCCGTGCGGGCCGAAGAGGTGCTTGTAGAAGCCGGCGAATTGCGCCAGGCGCTCGCGGATCCGCTCGCGATCCCAGCCGGGGTCGACCTGGTCGATCCAGAACAGCGCGTAGTGGATGCCCCAGGCGTTGTAGAAGTCGAAGCCCTTGGGAACGTCGGCATACCATCCGTCGCCCCGGTACTGTGTCTCGAAGCGCTCGTACGCGGTGCGTGCGCGCATGGTGGTCTGCCGGGTCGATCCGCCGAGGGCATCGGCGACGCGCTCGATGAGCACCGGATAGAGCGACCACACGCCCTGGAAGACTTCCTGGCGCGCTGCCTGGCGCAACCAGTCGAGCACATGGGTGCGCTGCGCCTCGTCGAGCATCGGCCAGAGGCGCTCGCGGGCGAGCCAGAGTCCGAGCGCGATGTCGCTCGCCTCGACGATCCGCTGGTCGAACGGGCCGGGCTCGCCCCAGTACTCCGGATGGCCGGGATCGGTACCGGCGACGAGACCGTCGCGCAGGGCGCGGGCGACGGACACCGGGCCGCGGGCCGTCTCGACGAGATCCTTGTCCTCGCCGAGCCAGGCCGCCGCGATCGGAAAGATGCGCGTGAAGCCCTCGACGGCATCGACCTCGCGGCCGTGATTGCTCGGTTCCCCCGGGTAGTAGGCCCTGGCGCGGGCATCGCCACGATAGGCGAAGAAGCCCTCGAGCAGGTGGGCGGCGGCCTGGTCGTAGGGCTCGCGGCCCAGGCCGGCCGGCGCCTGGGCATCCACCGCGAAGGCGCCACGAAGCCCGGCGGCCGGATGGGCGACCATCTCGACCGGCTCGGCGCGCACCGTGAAGCCTTCGACCTCGTTCTTCTTGCGCAGGAACAGCCCGGCGGCAAGCACCAGCACGAGGGCGCCGACGATGCCCAGCATGAGGAGCCACGCCAGCCAGCGCCGCAGGCTCATGCCGCGCTCCCCGTCTCGACGCGCAGCAGGCCATGCTGTTCGCCGTCGCGGGCCAGTCCGCGGGCGAGATGATCGGCCAGGCGCAAGGCCAGCTGGACGATCGTCAGGGTCGGGTTCGCGAAGCCGGCGCTCGGGAATACGGACGAGCCGCCCACGTAGAGGTTGCCGATGCCGTGGACGCGACAGTCGGCATCGACGACGCCGCGCCGGGGATCCCGGCTCATGCGCGTGCCGCCCATGTGATGGTTGCCGCCGATCTCGTCGTCCGCCGGGAAACCCTCGAGGCCGCGAACCCAGGGATCGAGCCGGATTCGCCCGATGCCGCGGGCCGCGAGTTCGGCGCCGAGCAATTCGGCGGCAACCTGCGGCGTGCGCCTGTCGAATTCGTCCAGCGACCAGTGCAGGTCGGTGCGCGGTATCCCGAAGGCGTCGACGCGGTCCGACAGGACCACGCGGTTGTAGGGCCGCGGCGGCTGCTCCCACGAGGCGCGCAGCAGCAGCCCGCACACGAGGCGCTTGCGGAACCGCCGGAACACCTTCTCGCTGAGGCCGGGCGCCACGCAGGCCAGCGCCGTGATGAGTTCGCGGGCGACGCCTTCCTTGGCGGGATGGACCCGCAGTCCGAAGGCGAGGATCTGTCGCTCGCGCATCGTCTCGGGCGTCGGCGCGATGAAGACCGTCCCCCTGGCATCGAAGGCGAAGGGAAAGTCGTCCTCCAGCAGGATGTGGCCGAGCGTGAAATGGGGGTGCTCCATCCAGTAGCGTCCGAGCGCCGCCGGCTCGGGAACGAGCCGACCCCCCGTCTGCCGGTTCGCCCAGAGCAGCAGCCGGCTGTTCTCGATCCCGCCGGCGCAGAGCACGAAACGGCGTGCCGCGACCAGGCGTTCGGCGCCGTCGCGGTCGCGAACCCGAGCATGCACGACCTGGCCGCCGTCGACGTCGAAACCCGTCACGTAGCTGCCCAGCGCGAGGTCGATGCGATCGCTGCGCCGGAACTCCTCGCCGTAGCGCGTGGCGAAATTGACCGGCGGCGAATAACCGAAGGCGACGTGTCGCAGCGAATCACCGAAGGCGACGTCGGCCGGCAGCCCCGGCAGCTCGAGGATCCTGCGCGCGGGCTCGAGCCAGGGCTCGAGATCGGCGCGACCTATGGGCCAGGCGCCGTCGACCTCCTCGATCTTGGTCTCGAAATCGATCGCATCGAGCGGACGGCACCAGCCGCCCCAATGGTTCGACGAACCGCCGAACTGCCGCAGCCGGCTGACCGACAGGGGCAGCAGCCGCGGGTCCCCATAGAACTCGCCGTCGTAGACCGCCTGCGAGGCCTCGCTCCAGGATTCCTCGCCCGCCTCGAGCAGCAGCACGGAGAGTCCGGCCCGGCCGAGCGCATGCGCGATCGTGGCGCCGGCCGGCCCGCTGCCGATGATGCACACATCGTGGCGTCGGCTGCGCGAGGCCAGCGCCCCCAGGGAGTCGACGAGCATCAGCGGTCGCTTCGGGCGAGCAACCAACCCTCACGATCGTGCAGGCCGCCGCCGCCGGGCGCCGGGGAGTGCCCGGCGGACCGGCGCGAGGGCGAGGCGGTACCGGCGGCCAGGGCGGCTGCAGGCACGATGGCCGGAGAAGTGGCCGCGGCGATGGCGCCCAGCATACGGCGCCGGCCGACCCGCGCATCGATCGAGGAAATCGCTTTGTTCTTCATCGCTGCAGCACGGCGTCCCGAAGTTTCGAATCTTCGCTCGATTCCGCGGCGCGCACACGCTGGATCTGCATCCGGCGCACCGGATCGGCCGGGTCATCGGCGAACTTGCGTGCGAACCACCGGTCGCTCGCCAGCAGCCAGGGCGTGTCGGCCTCGCCGATGACCAGCGGATGGCCATCCGGATCGAAGCGACTCACGACATGGTTCAGCGGCCCCACCCGCAGGCCGGCATTGCCGATCAGGCTGGCGAACAGCAGCTCGTCAGACTGGTCGAGCCGCCGGAAATAGGCGGTTCTCGCCGGATCCTCGACCGCATCGAGCAGGTCGGCGATGACGTGGCGCCGGGCGCCGAACCAGGTCGAGCCCATGAAGGGCCGGAATCGCTCGTCGAAGGGATGCCGGCCGAGCCGCCCGCGCGCCGCAGCACCGGTGATGCCGCGGCCGAGTCGCGCCGCCGGGCGTCGCCGGTGCGCCGGCGTCGCATGCGAGATGGCCAGGCCGCCCCGATGCTCGATCGTCCGGTCGGGCCCCAGCGCCAGGTGGCGGGCGTGGCGCAGCAGCCGCTTGCGCGCCGAACCGCCGGGCGCGAAGGTCCGGAACGCGTACTCGACGAGCGCGTCGTCGTTGCTGAAGAGATCGACCAGCGTCAGGTGCGCATCGCAGCGGTCGGCGGCGATGAAGTCCGCGAACTGCGTCACGGGCCGCAGCGGCAGGCAGGTCGGGCTGAGCAACTGGAAATAGTCGAAATCACCCTCGTCGAGCGCCGAGCGCGTCAGTGTGGCCACCGCGCGCGCGAATCCCCAGGTGCCCCATCCCGTGCGTACCGGATTGCGCACGAGCCGGATGTTCGGCGCGCCCGGGGAAGGATGCGGGAAACGCTCGAAGTCGTGGTGCACATGCACCGTGAAGGGCGCGAGCAGGCCTGCCAACTCGGATACCGCGTCGGGGCGGTAGCCGTCGGAGACAATCCCGAACACCACGCTTTTCGGGCTCCATTTCCGGCCCGGCTGGATGAGGCTCATGGCCCGCCATTGCAACACCCGGGCCCGGGGTCGCCAGATGCTGCGGCGCAACAACGGGCCGTCCGGCCCTTTGCGCTCATCCACCCTTGTCGCGACGCCGTTCCGCCCGGAACGCCGCCATCGCCCGGGCCGGCTCGTCGGTCTCGTACGCACTGGCAAAGGCATCGATGCCGGCGCGAATCGCATCGGAGACCGGCAGGTCCTCCCATTTGCGGATCAGCGCCTTTTGCAGCCGGATCGCACGGGGCGTGGCGAGCAGCAGCGCGTCGAGCCATTCGTCGACCGCGGCATCGAGCTCCTCGTCGGGGACCACGCGCTCGAGCAGGCCCCAACGCGCCGCCTCGTCCGCCTCGTAGACCTCGCCCAGCAGCAGCAGCTGCCGGGTGCGGCCCCAGCCGACCAGGCCGGGCAGCAGGGCGGCCTCGACCACGGACGGGATGCCCAGGCGCACCTCCGGCATCCCGAACCGGGCCGAGGCGGCCGCGATCCGCAGGTCGCAGGCGGCGACCAGCTCGAGTCCGGCGCCGAGCGTGAAACCCTGGATGCGGGCGAGGACGGGCACGGGCAGCCGACGTACCGAATCGCAGCATCGATGCACCCGGGTGATGAACTCGCGCCCCCCGGCCGGATCGTCGATCGCGCCCATCTCGTCGATGTCCGCCCCGCCGACGAAGGCCTTCGGCCCGGCGCCCGTCAGCACGACGGCACGCAAGTCCTCGTCACCGGCGAGTCGGCCGAAGACCTCGATGAATTCGTCCATGACCGCCGCATTCATCGTGTTGAGGCGCCGCTCGTTGGCGATCGTGACCCGGGCAATGCGCCCGGCGTCGCCTCGTTGCTCGAATTCCAGCCTGACCAGTCGTTCCCTGCCCGGTTCCATCGTCCGCTCCTGTCGCCGGCGCGGGCGGTGCATGCGTCGCCGTGCGCAACGCAGGTCCCCCCATGCATGAATGCCAGGGTCGGAGTGTAGCGTCCCCGGAGCAGGCAACGGCCGATGCGTTCTATCATGGTCCATGGCGCGGCACGCTGCCGGCAACCGAGGAGCCCGATGAACGACGCCTTGCACACCATCGCCCCGGAACGGATTCGCGAGCACGTCGGCGAGGCCGAATGGGGTGCCCGCGTGCAGCTCGCCGCGGTCTACCGCCTGCTGCACCGCTACGGCATGACCGACCTGATCTACAACCATGCCACGCTGCGGGTGCCGGGTACCGAACACATCCTGATCAACGCCTACGGCTACCTCTACAACGAGGTCCGTGCCTCCAACCTCCTGAAGATCGACCTCGAGGGCCGGGTGGTGCTGGCGCCCGACGACCCGCACGGCTACGGCGTCAATGTCGCGGGCTACGTGATCCATTCGGCGCTGCACCGCGCCCGCGCCGACGTCGACTGCGTGATCCACACGCACACGCGGGCCGGCATGGCGGTCTCGGCAATGGCCGACGGCCTGTTGCCCCTCACCCAGACGGCGATGCGCTTCTACGGACGGCTCGGCTACCACGACTACGAGAGCGTCGCGATCGACGTCGCCGAACAGGCGCGCCTCCTCGCCGACCTCGGCGGACACGACGCGATGATCCTGCGCAACCATGGCCTGCTCGCGGTGGGCCCGAGCGCGGCCCAGGCCTTCAACACCATGTACTGGCTCGAGATGGCCTGCAAGGCGCAGGGCGATGCCATGGCCGGCGGCGCCCCGCTGCACCTGCCCCCCGAGCCGATTCGCGAGAAGACCGCCCACCTGTACGACCGCAACACGCGGCGCCCCTTCGGCGAACTCGAGTGGCCGGCGATGCTGCGCGAGCTCGACCGGATCGATCCCGGCTATCGCGAATGAACGGAGGTCACCGATGTACGACATCGCCCGAATCCTCGTACTCGTCGACGACAGTGCGCATGCCCGGGGCACCCTCGTTCTTGCGGCGGTCACCGCGGCCCGCTTCGGGGCGCGACTGACCGCCCTGTACATGGTCAATCCCTTCACCGGCACCTACCTGACGCCCGAGATCTCCGCGGCGGTGGTGGAGATCGCCCGCGAACAGTTCGCGGCGGGCTGCGAACGCACCCGCCAGCTGGTCGAGGATGTTGCGCGCGAGACCGGCCAGCCCATCGAGCTGATCGACCCCGACGGCGTACCCCAGGTCGACGTGATCCAGCGCTGCCGGTACGTCGACCTGGTCGTGCTCGG
>DAIMFM010000092.1:10300-11010 GCA_036724585.1 Burkholderiaceae bacterium
CCCGAACATGTCGACCCGGCTGCTGCTGACGGCGGGCCGCCCGGTCCTCTTCCAGCCCTATGCGAGCGAGCCTGTCGAATGCGGCAAGCGGATCCTCGTGGCCTGGTCCGATAGCCGCGAGAGCGCACGGGCGCTGCACGACGCGCTGCCCTGGATGAAGGGCGCGGAAACCGTCGAGATCGCCACCTTCCGGCCGGCGGACACGGACGTCGATGCCGCCCTCGATTCGGTGCTCGAACTCCTGGATGCGCATGGCATCGAGGCGAGCGCATCGCAGCATGCCAGCCCGAGCCCGTCGATCACGGAGCGTATCATCGCGCCCGCCTCGGTGGATGCCTCGATCGCCGAGATGCTGCTCTCGCTGGTGGCCGATCGGCACGCCGACATGCTCGTGATGGGCGGCTACGGCCATTCGCGCGCGGTCGAGTTCGTGCTCGGGGGCGTCACCCGCACGGTCCTCCAGTCCATGACCGTGCCGGTGCTGATGTCGCACTGAGCGGCGGCAAGCCGGGCGCTGCTTCCCGCGCACCCGTGCCTTCCCGGCCGTTCGGACCGGCCGCCTCAACAGTCCTGCGGATCGGGCCGCGGCGCGGGCGCAGGGCTCGGTGCCGGGGTCGGATCCGGGGTCGGCGCGGGTGCGGGACCCGGCGCCGGGGCAGGACTGGGCGCGGGAACCGGTGCCGGTGCCGGTGCAGGGCCTGGGGCTGGCG
>DAIMFM010000093.1:0-8090 GCA_036724585.1 Burkholderiaceae bacterium
TTCGCGAGCACCAGCGCCACCGGGGCGCCGAGCGCGCCCGCCACCAGCAGGGCGCGCGGCGGGCGCACGCCGGCCGGCAGGCGCAGGCCCGCCAGGGCTATGAGCATCAGCGTGCCCACGACATAGGCGAACTTGTTGCGATTGGTGAAGCCGAGATGCGCATCGAGCGGCCCGACCTCGGCGGTGATGAGCACCTGCCAGACGGCCACGGCCGCGCCCAGCAGGCCCGCGCAGGCGGCGACGGCGAAGTAGGGCCGGCACGAGGGCCGCAGCACCGCGACCGCCACCGCCATCGGCAGGACGAGCACGAAGCGGCTGGGATTGTGCAGTTCGCCCCAGTCGTCGCTGCGATGGATCAGCAGCAGCAGCACGAGCAGCGCCACATTGCCGATGAAGCCGATCGCGAAGGGCGAACGAAGGATGCGGCGCCCCGCGGGATGGCCGCGCAGGGCCCGCCAGTGCCAGATGCAGAAGCCGAGCCAGACGAGCCCGACGTAGCCGGTGAACTGCTGCTTGACGAGCACCATGCCCGGCAGCGCGGCGGCCAGCCAGGCGGCCACGAGCGCCGGAGGCAGCGCGGGCGGGTTCATGAACCGGGGACCGGCGCGGGATCTTCGATGGCGAGCTCCGCGAGGCCGCGCCGCGCCCGGGTCCGGCCGTCGGCCAGGGCCGCGTCGAGCAGTTCGCGATTGCGCTCGAGCGCGCCGCGCGGCTGTTCGGCATGCCACAGGTGCAGCACGCCGAGTGCCAGCCGGGCGCTGCGCAGCGCGATCCCCTGGTTGATCAGGCGCACCGCGAACTCGGAGTCCTCCAGGCCCCAGCCGGAGAAGGACTCCTCGAAGCCGTTGACGGCGAACAGGTCGCCGCGGGCGAGGCCGAAGTTCGCGCCGCGCAGCAGCCGCCAGTCGCGCCGGCGCCGGCCGCGACCGGCCACGAAGGGCCAGTGCGCGAGTGGCAGGAGCCGGTTGATCCCGCCGCGCCGGCGCTCGCGCAGCCAGCGCCCGACGGGCCAGGCATGGATGGCGAGGCGCTCGCGCTCGATGCGTTCGGTGAGTTCGCGCGAGAGCAGGATGCGGTCGCCCGCCAGCGCCACACCGGGCTCGCCCAGGCGGGCGATGCGGCCGACGAAACCGGCCCGCGGGACGCAGTCGCCGTCGAGGAAATGCAGCCAGTCGCCCGTGCTGCGCAGGATCGCGAGATTGCGCACCCGCGCCAGGCGAAAGCCGTTGTCGGGCTGCCAGACGTGCCGCAGCGGGAAGGGATCCTCGCGCGCGGCCAGCAGCGCCGTGGTCGCCGGCCCGGAACCGTCGTCGGCGACGATCACCTCGAACGGCGGCGGCGACTGCGCCGCGAGCCCGTCGAGCACCCGCTCGAGCGCGGCCGGGCGGTTGTACGTGGACACGATCACCGAGACCTTCACGGCGCCTCGCGAACCTCGCGCGGCGATGCCGCCGCAGCGTCGTCGACGGACGGACGATCGAACTGCAGTCGATGCAGGCTCGCATAGCGCCCGTTGGCCGCGAGGAGTTCCGCATGCGCGCCCTGCTCGACCACCCGGCCCTGCTCGAGGACCAGGATCCGGTCGGCTCGCTCGATCGTGGACAGGCGATGCGCGATGACGAAGGTGGTTCGCCCGCGCATGACGCGTTCGAGCGCCTCCTGCACGTCGCGTTCGGTCCGCGAGTCGAGGGCGGAGGTCGCCTCGTCGAGCAGCAGGATGGGCGGGTCCTTGAGCAGTGCCCGGGCGATCGCGAGTCGCTGCCGCTGCCCGCCCGACAGGCGATTGCCGCGCTCGCCGATCTCGTGCTCGAGGCCGCCGGGCAGCGCCCGGATGTGGTCCTCGAGGGCGGCGGCCCGCAACGCGGCCCAGATCGCCTGCTCGCCCGGGGGCCGCGTGGCACCGAAACAGACGTTGGCCCGCACCGTGTCGTTGAAGAGCACGATGTCCTGGCTGACCATGCCGAGCTGGGCCCGCAGGTCGGCCAGCCGGAACTCGCCGAGCGGGATGCCGTCGAGCAGGATCCGGCCCTCGGTGGGTTCGATGAAGCGCGGCAGCAGGTTGACCAGGGTGGTCTTGCCCGATCCGGACGTGCCGACGAGGGCGATCACCTCGCCGGCGCGGATGTCGAGGTTGATGCCGGCCAGCGCCGCCGTTTCGCTGCCCGGATAGCGAAAGCCGACGTTCTCGAAGCGCAGCGCGCCGGTCGCGCGCTCGAGGCGACGCGTACCCTCGTCCGCCTCGAGCGGTCGATCGAGCAGGGAGAACACCGCCTCGGCCGCGGCCAGGCCGCGCTGCAGTTCGTGGTTGACGTCGGCCAGGTGCTTGAGCGGCGCGAGCAGCATCAGCATGGCGGTGATGAACGACACGAAGCCGCCGACGGTGGTCTGGCCGGTGCCCGCCTGCACGAGGGCGATCGTCACCACCACCGCCACCGCCACCGAGGCGGCGAGCTGGGTGATGGGAACCGTGGCGCTGCCCGCGACCGTCATGCGCATCGCGAAGCCCCGCAGCCGCTCGACGGTCCGCTCGAACACGCGCGACTGGTGCTCGTAGGCGTCGAAGATCTTGATGACCTTGTAGCCGTGCACCGCCTCCTCGACGACCCGGGTGAGCTCGCCCGTCTGCTCCAGGTTGCGTCGCGACAGGACCCGCATGCGCCTGCTGTAGAAGCCGATGATCAGCGCCGTGACGGGAATGAGGACCAGGGCGACCAGGGTCAGTCGCCAGTTCAGGTAGACGAGCCAGCCCAGCAGGCCGGCCACGACCAGCGAATCGCGCACCACGACGGTGAGCACCCGCGTTGCCGCCCCGGTCACGTTGGTGACCTCGAACACGAGCTTCGAGATCAGCAGGCCGCTCGCCTCGCGCTCGAACTCGGAGGCCGGCAGCCGGAGCATGCGGTCGAACATCTGGCGGCGCAGGTCGACGAGCACCTTGTTGGCCACCCAGGCCATGGCGTAGCTGCTGGTGAAGGTCGCGATGCCGCGCACCACGAAGATCGCGATGAGCGCGGTCGGGACGACCCAGAGGGGCAGGCCGGACTGGTTGACGAAGCCGTCGTCGAGCAGCGGCTTCATCAGGGCGGGGAACAGCGGCTCGGTGGCGGCGGCGACGATCATGCCGAGGATCGCGAACACGAAGCCCCGGGAGTACGGCCGCGTGTATCCCAGCAGCCGCCGGTAGAGGGCGTAGCTCGCCTTCAAGCGGGATCCCCGGCCGGATCGAGCGGTTCGCGGCGGATGGCCTCGATGCCTTCGCCCAGGCGCCTGTAGTGGCGCCGGCTGAGATCGATCCCGAACAGCGACTCGAGCCGCATCTTCAGCAGGTGGCGACGCTCCCGTCCGCTCGGCACATGCGCCGGGTCGGGCATGAAGCCCGTCACCGTGTGCCGTTCCAGCCAGTCACGGATCGCCGCCGGGTGCCGGCCCTCGAAGCGGCGCAGCAGGCGCGGGTCGATCGCGTAGCCGGGGAAGTCGGCCTCGCCGCCCCAGTAGCGCGCCACCGAACGGACCTTGTCGCGCATCGAGTCGACGCGCCGGACATGACCGTAGTGGTGGACGTGGCCGGGCAGGACGATGGCGCGCGGGTAGCGCGCGCGCTTGTTGCCGCCGTCGCTGACCGTGAAGAACAGGCCGTCGGGCGAGTAGCTGCGCACCGTGTTGCGGATCAGGCGCACCGCCGTGCGATACCAGCCCGGCCCGATCGCGACCCACTCGGGGCTGCCGTAGAAGTGGTGGTACCGGAAGGCGAAGGCCTCGACCCGCGGATCGTATTCGGCCGCATCGACCGCTTCGCGAATCGCCGCGATGTCCGCTTCGTGGAGGATCTCGTCGCCCTCGAGGTACAGCGCCCATTCGTGGCGGCAGCAGAAGTGCGCGATCATCTTCTGCTGCCCGTACACGAAGCCGCGATCGGTCATGGCCTCGTTCCACTGGGTGGGCACGATGCGGATGCGCGGGTCGCCGATCGCCTCGATCGCCTCGCGCGTGCCGTCGTCGCAGTCGCCGAGCGCGATCACGTACTCGTCGACCAGTGGCAGCGCCGAGCGGATGCTCTCGACGAAGGGATAGCCGAAGCGGATGCCGTTGCGCAGGAAGGTGAAGGCGCTGATCTGGGCCCGGCCGCCGACCGTGGTCGCTTCAGCCATAGACGAGTTCGACCCCGTCCGCGTCGAGCCATTCGCGCAATTCGTCGAGCATGGGTTCGCGCAGCGCGACCCGCCAGTCGTCCGGCAGGCGCACGACGCAGCTCGCGATGTCGTTGTGGTAGGCGATCTCGACCGGGCAGCCCGATGCATCGGCGCCGGCGCGATACTCGCCGATCAGTTCGCGCAGGCGGGTACCGCAGGCATTGCCGTTGACCGACAGGCGCAGGGCACGGGCGAACTCGGCGCGGGCGCCGGCCAGGTCGAGCACCCGTTCGGCGACCACCCGCAGGCCGCCGGCATAGTCGTCGTGCGAGACCTTGGCCAGCACCACCAGCAGGTCGTCGGTCTGGATCAGGTGGCGCGACGACTCGTAGAGCTCGTTGAACACCGAGACCTCGACCCTGGCGGTGCCGTCGTCGAGGCTGACGAAGGCCATCTTGCCGCGCCGGGTCATGCGGGCGCTCTGGGCGGCGACGATGCCGGCGATCCAGAGCGGCTGCGGCCCGGGCGCGAGGCGCTCGAGGGGCGTGCGGGCGAAGCGGCGGACCTCGTCGGCGCAGCCCGCGAAGAGATGCCCGGTGAGGAAGAAGCCGAGCGCGCTCTTTTCCTCGAGCAGGCGCTGGCGCTCGGTCCAGCCCGGCCCGGTGATCCACTGCGGCGCGCCCGGCCCGCTGGGGCCGTCGCCGAACAGGCTGACCTGGTCGGCCTGGGCCTCGGCGAGATCGGCCGTATCGACGGCGCGCCCGACATTGGCCAGCAGCTTCGCGCGATCGGGGTCGATGCTGTCGAAGGCGCCGGCGCGCACGAGCGCCTCGATGCTGCGCCGGCCCACGAGCCGGCGATCGATCCGGGCGCAGAAGTCGAACAGGCAGGTGAAGGGCCCGGCCTCGCGCGCGCGCAGGATCTCGAGGACGGCCGATTCGCCGGTGCCCTTGATGGCGCCGAGCCCGTAGCGGATGGCGTCGTCGGCGACCGGCTCGAAGCGATAGCCGCAGGTATTGATGTCGGGCGGCAGCACGCGCACGCCGTTGGCCCGCGACTGGGCGTCGTCCACGAACAGCTGGACCTTGTCCGTGTCGTCCATGTCGGACGACAGGGTCGCCGCGATGAACTCGGCCGGATAGTGGGCCTTGAGCCAGGCGGTCTGGTAGGTGACGACGGCGTAGGCGGCGGTATGCGACTTGTTGAAGCCGTACTCGGCGAACATCGCCATGAGGTCGAACAGCCGGTTGGCCAGCTCGGCGCCGTAGCCCTTGGCCTTTGCGCCGTCGACGAAGCGGTCGCGGTGCTTGGCCATCTCCTCGGGCTTCTTCTTGCCCATCGCCCGGCGCAGCAGGTCGGCGCCGCCGAGCGTGTAGCCGCCGATGATCTGGGCGATCTGCATCACCTGCTCCTGGTAGACGATCACGCCGTAGGTCGGCTCGAGCGTCTGCTTCAGGTCGGGATGGAAATAGTCGATCGCCTGCTGGCCCTTCTTGCGCAGGATGAAGTCGTCGACCATCCCGGAACCGAGCGGCCCCGGGCGGTACAGCGCGAGCACCGCGATGATGTCCTCGAAGCGGTCGGGCGCGAGCTTGGCGAGCAGCTTCTTCATCCCCTCGCTTTCCAGCTGGAAGATCGCCGTGGTGTTCGCTTCCTTCAGCACCTGGTAGGCCTTCGGGTCGTCGAACTCCAGCGCGGCGAGATCGAGCTTCAGGTCGGGATGGCGACGGTTGATGTAGTCGACCGCGAGCTGGATGATGGTGAGGTTGCGCAGGCCGAGGAAGTCGAACTTGACCAGGCCCACCGCCTCGACGTCGTCCTTGTCGTACTGGCTCACCACCCCGCCCTCGGCGCCGGGGGCCTTGTAGAGCGGCGTGAAGTCGGTGAGCCGGCCCGGTGCGATCAGCACGCCGCCGGCGTGCATGCCGACGTTGCGCGACAGGTCCTCGAGGGGCTCGGCGAGCGCGAGCAGCTCGCGCACCTCCTCCTCGTTGCGCTCGCGCTCGGCCAGGGTGGGTTCGGCCTCGCGCGCCCTGGCGAGCGACAGCGGCTTGTTCTGCACCACCGGCACCAGCTTCGAGAGCTGGTCGCAGAAGTTGTAGGGCAGCTCGAGCACCCGCCCCACGTCGCGGATCACGGCCTTGGAGGCCATGGTACCGAAGGTGGCGATCTGCGAGACGGCATCGGCGCCGTAGGTGCGCCGCACGTACTCGATGACCTTGTAGCGATTGTCCTGGCAGAAGTCGATGTCGAAGTCGGGCATCGACACCCGCTCGGGATTGAGGAAGCGCTCGAAGAGTAGCGCGTAGGGAATCGGGTCGAGGTCGGTGATGCCCAGCGCGAAGGCCACGAGCGAGCCGGCGCCCGAGCCGCGCCCCGGGCCGACCGGCACGCCGTTGCCCTTGGCCCAGTTGATGAAGTCGGCGACGATCAGGAAGTAGCCCGGGAAGCCCATCTGGACGATCATGTCGCATTCGTGGGCGAGCCGCGCCTCGTACTCCGGGCGCTTCGCCTCGCGCTGCGCCGGGTCGGGGAAGAGCGCGCGCATGCGGGTCGCCAGGCCCTCGGCCGCGAGCCGGCGCAGGTAGTCGCCGAGCGATTCGCCGCCGGGCGTGGGGAAGTCGGGCAGCTGCGGCTTGTCCAGCGTCATCGGCAGGCTGCAGCGACGCGCTATCTCGACCGAGTTGGCCAGCGCCGAGGGCAGGTCGGCAAACAGCTCGACCATCTCGTCCTGGCTCCTGAAGTACTGTTCCTCGGTGAAGCGCCGGGCGCGCCGCCGGTTGCCGAGCACCTCGCCCTCGGCGATGCAGACGCGGGCCTCGTGCGCCCGGAATTCGTCGCGGCCGATGAACTGCACGGGATGGGTGGCCACCACCGGCAGGCCGAGCCGCAGGGCGAGCGTTGCGGCGAGCCGCGTATGGGATTCGTCCTCGGGCTGCCCGGCGCGCTGGACCTCGAGGTAGAACGCATCGGGAAAGCGCGCCGCCCAGCGTCGCGCGGCCTGTTCGGCGAGATCGTGCTGCGCCGCCAGCAGCGCACGCCCGACCTCGCCGGCGCCGGCGCCCGACAGCGCGATCAGCCCGTCGTTGGCGCCATCGCCGCCTTCGTCGAACCAGGCCGGGTCGATCTCGCCCCGGCCGCGCCACTCGTTCTCGAGCCAGGCGCGCGAGACGAGCTCGCACAGGCGCCGGTAGCCCGCGGGATTGCGCGCGAGCAGCAGCATCCGGCTGGGCCGGTCACGATCGTCGTGGTGGGTGACCCAGCAGTCGACGCCGAGGATCGGCTTGATGCCGCGCGAGCGCGCTTCCTTGTAGAACTTGATCCAGCCGAACATGTTGGCCAGGTCGGTGAGCGCCACCGCGGGCTGCCCATCGTCGACGGCCGCGGCGACGAGCGCGGGCAGGCGCACGATCGCGTCGGTGATCGAGTACTCGGAATGGACCCTGAGATGTATGAATCGGGGATCGCTCATGGGGCGCGGGAACAGGGCGCGGGCACGGCGGCTTGCACCGCTCTCGGACGGCTACAATTCTACCCCGACGCCCCCGGCCCACCGATGCCCCCGAGCCCCACCCCATCCGGCCAGCCGCCGCAGGCCGGCCCCCGCGCGCGCGTACCGACAGCCGATCCGGCGCATCGGCGCGCGGCGCTCACGCTCGCCTTCTGCGCCGTGTGCTGGAGCATCGCCGGCGTGGTGACCCGGCACCTGGAGGCCGCCGCGAGCTTCGAGGTGACGTTCTGGCGCAGCTTCTTCTGCGCGCTCACGGTCATCGCGGTGCTGGCCTGGAGGACGCGCGGCGCCCCGCTGGCGCCTGTCCTGCGCATGGGCGTTCCCGGCCTGGTGTCGGGCGCGATGTGGGCGGTGATGTTCACCTGCTTCATGGTGGCGCTGAACCTCACCACCGTCGCCAACACCTTGCTGGTGATGTCGGTGTAGACGCTGATAGACGACATGCTAGC
>DAIMFM010000093.1:8100-10383 GCA_036724585.1 Burkholderiaceae bacterium
CGGCGCTCGCCACCTGGGTCGCGATCGCCGCCGCCGGGGCCGGCATCTGGTGGATGGTGCGCGGCGCCCTTGCCGCCGACGGCGCGCTCGGCATGGCGGTCGCGCTCGGCGTGCCGGTCGCCGCGGCCTTCAACATCATCACGATGCGCAGGCACCATGCGCGCATCGACCTCGTGCCGGCGGTCCTGCTCGGCGCCCTCCTCTCGTGCCTGGCCACCCTGCCGTTCGCGACGCCGTTCGCCGCCACCGCCGGCGACCTGTGGCTGCTCGCCCTGCTCGGCGTGGTGCAGCTCGCGATACCGTGCATGCTGATGGTCGGCACCAACCGTCATCTCGCGCCGCACGAGGTGTCGCTGATCGCCATGCTCGAAGTGGTGCTCGGCCCCGTGTGGGCCTGGCTCTGGGCCGGCGAGGCGATCGGCATCGCCACCCTGCAGGGTGGCCTCGTGGTGATGGGCGCGCTCGTGTTCAACGTGTTCTTCGGGGGCACGCGAGCGCGGGCCTGATCAACGGGCGCGCAGCTGGCGCGCGAGGGTGGCGATGCGCCGGCCGTAGGCGAGCGCCGTGTCGAGGTCGCCGGCCGGCGGGCTCTGGTCGGGCGGCAGGTTGTCGGCCTGGGCGAGCAGGCCGGTGTAGGCGCCGAGCCGGTTGAGCGCCGCGGGATCCCAGGGATCCGAGGCGGGCAGGATGCCGAGGCCGGCCCAGACCATGCCGTGCTGCATGGCGAAGGTCACCAGCCACGCGAGCGTCGAGTCCTTGTCTCCCGTGAGGTTGAGCGAACAGGTGAAGCCGCCCGCGAGCTTGTCCTTCCAGCCCTGCGAGATCCAGACCTTGGAGGATGCGTCGGCGAAGGCCTTGAACTGGGCGGAGGGGCCGCCCATGTACGTCGGCGCGCCGAACACGATGGCGTCGGCCGCCGCCAGCGCCTCCCAGCCGGCTTCGTCCATCGTCGAGACGTCGAGGAGGCTGGCCTGGTCGTCCCGGCCCTCGCCCGCGCCGTCGGCGAGGGCCTGGGCGAGCCGCTGGGTGTGGCCGTAGCCGGAATGGAAGGCGATCACGGTCGAGGTCATGGGAGCTCCGGAGTCGTACAGGCCGATGTTCGCTCAATTCCTGCGGTAGATTCGCCCGATGCAGGCCGACACTGAAGCCGACAGCGAGGATCGCGCACCGGTCGCCGCCGGCAGCGCGGGCCACGGCGGTGGCTACGTCGGCCGCTTCGCCCCCTCGCCCAGTGGCCCGCTGCATGCGGGATCGCTGGTCGCCGCGATGGCGAGCTGGCTCGATGCCCGCGCGCACGGCGGACGCTGGCTGCTGCGCATGGAGGATCTCGACGAGCCGCGCAACGTGCCCGGTGCGGCCGAGGCCATCCTCGCCACCCTCGCCCGCTTCGGCTTCGTGTCCGACGGCCCGGTCACCTGGCAGAGTCGTCGCCATGCGGCCTACGCGGACGCCTTCGAACGGCTGCGCGCGGCCGGCCATGTCTATGGCTGCGCCTGCACGCGCCGGGAGATCGCGCAGGCGCTGGCCGCGGCCGGTGTCCGTAACGATCGCCATGTCGAACCGGTCTATCCCGGCACCTGCCGCGAGGGCCTGCCGCCGGGCCGCGCGCCGAGGGCCTGGCGGGCCCGCGTCGACTCGACGCCCGTGCGCTGGACCGACCGGTACGACGGCGTCGAACGCATCGAGTCCCTACCGCAGGGCTGCGGCGACTTCGTGCTGCTGCGCGCCGACGGCATCTGGGCCTACCAGCTTGCGGTGGTGGTCGACGATGGCGCGGCCGGCGTGACGGACGTGGTGCGCGGTGCCGACCTCGCGGGCTCGACGGCCCGCCAGCTGCGCCTGCAGCAGTGGCTCGGCCTGCCGCGGCCGCGCTATCTCCATGTGCCGGTGGTCGTCGGCGATGACGGCGAGAAGCTCTCCAAGCAGAACGGGGCGCGCGCGCTCGACGAGGGCGCCCCGCTCGCGGAGCTTGCCCGCGCGGCCGCGCATCTCGGGCTCGGTCGCATCGAGGCCGACGGCATCGGCCGCTTCTGGGAACGCGCGACCGAGGCCTGGGCGCGCCGGATGGACCTGCGCTGAGACGGCTCAGTCGCCCGGCGCCGCGACCTCGAAGTGCAGCGCCCGGTCCGGCTCCATGAAGCGGATGGCCAGCGGCAGGCGCCGCTCGCGCGCGGCGAACCAGACCTCGATGTCGAGTTCGTCGTCGTCGGCGGGCTCGTCGACGCGCCGCACGCGCCAGGCCTGGAAGGCACGGTCGCCGATCGACAGCGATGCCGGTGGATC
>DAIMFM010000093.1:10393-10906 GCA_036724585.1 Burkholderiaceae bacterium
CCTTGCTGGCGCTGGCGAGCGCGAGATCGAAGGGGCGTCCGTCCGCGAAGGGACCGACCGGCCGCGCGGCAAGCCGCCACAGCTGCCCGATCAGGCTGATCCGGTCCTGGGTGTCCGGCGGCACCGCGAGCGTTCCGGCGCCGACGGGTCCGGCTTCGCCGCCGGTGGCGGGAACGTAGTGCGCCTCGCGCCGGCGCTTGCGTCCGAAGGGAAGATGCCGGCGCTCGACATAGTGTTCCGGATGCAGGCCGTGCGCATCGAGCCGCCCGCTGCTCTCGTAGAAGAGGTCCGCCAGCAGGCTTTCGACCTCGAGGCTCATCCGGTAGGCGTCGCTGGCCGGCTCGAAGCGAAGCCGGGCGCTGGCGAGCGGCATCCTGCTGCCGCCCGTCTCGTAGTAGCCATCGAAGGCGATATCGAAGCCCGCCTGGAAATCGACGGCGGCGACGGCAGGCGCGGCCATCGCCGGCAGGGCGCCGCACAGTCCGGCGAGCATGCCGCCCGCCCGGCCGCCTG
>DAIMFM010000094.1:0-10888 GCA_036724585.1 Burkholderiaceae bacterium
GTCTATGCGAACTGCAAGTTCCTACAACCGTTCGGGCTGCAAGAAAGGACGGTCCGGCTCGGGCGCCCAGTGCTCAGGCACGGGCTTCGAACAACCCAGAGGCAACTCGGGCTACCCGAGCCGGTCCGAAGCCTGAAGATACAAGGCGGAAGCCGAGCGCGATGTAGCTGAGCCCCACCAGGATCGCGACGGCGCCGATGGCCCAGGCCGTGGCCAGCAGCGCGGCGGCCGGCTGGGCCACCAGGAGCACGGCGATCCCGATCGACAGCAGGCCGCTCAGGGCCAGCCAGATCTCGCCCTCGACCTCCTTGCGGATCCGGATCGCCCCCCATAGCTGGAGGATGCCGACGGCGAAGAGCCAGCCCGCGAGGAAGAACATCAGCACCATCGCGGTGATGCCGGGCCACAGCAGCGCCAGGCCGCCCGCGATGATGCCCAGGACGCCGACCGCGGCAAGCCACCAGCGCGCGGCCCTCGCCGTGGTGCGCCCCACGACGCCGGCCCACAGCGCGAAGACGCCGTCGACCAGCGCATAGCCCCCCCAGACGATGGCGAGCACGAAGATCGAGGCGGTCGGCCAGCCGAAGGTCAGCACGCCGAAGGCGATCGCCGCCAGCCCGCGCAGCAGCATCAGCCACCAGTTCTCGGCCAGCCCCTCGAGGAGGCGCAGGTCGGTGCGCGCCACGGGGCTACTGCACGTGCCGGCGGGACTCGTCCCTGCCGCGGAGCGCCTCGTCCTGGCGCCGGAGGATCTTCGCCACCCGCTCGGCCGGGAAGCCCAGCCCCAGCAGCGCCGGGCCGGTATTGGCGACTTCGTGGTACTCCTTGATGAGGCCGTCCTCGAGCCGCATGACGCTCACCCCCTCGAACATCACGCGCCGGCCCTGCGCCTCGGGCAGCGTCGACACATAGGAGAAGACGTAGCGGGCGTACAGCATGCGGCCGTCGCTGACCGGATCGTGCATGTCCCAGAGGAAGTCGCGGGCGTCACGATAGAACCATTCGTCGATCAGCTCGGCGACGCGGGCCCTGCCCTCGAATGCGCCATAGAAGGCGTCGTGGTACACGCCGTCCTCGGTGAAGAGCCGGGCGAAGCCCTCGCCATCGCGCGACTCCACCGCCCGGGTGAAAACCTCGAGCATTTCCTTCGGATTCATTGCATTGGCCTCCTGCAGTATCAGATCGTCGGTCCGAACGGCGCCGCGAGCAACAGCTTGTTGTTCTGCTCGCGCAGCAGCGGCCGGATCCGGGCGGCGAAGTCCTGGAAGCCCGGGTCCGCCTGGCAACGGGCCCAGAAGTCGCGCCGGTCATTGTCGTCGTCGAAGCACCACAGGTGGACGAGCTGGTTGAGGGCGCCGACATCGCCGATGAAGTAGGCCTTGAGCTTGCTGTCGAAGCCCCCGGCCTGGAAGGCGGGATAGCCGTACTCCTGGTAGACCCTGATGGCATCGGCCATCTTGCCGACGATGACGTCGTAGGTGCGCAGCTCGTAGATCGCCATGTCCCTCCCCCCTTCGTGATGGTCGAGGAATTTATTCTCCCCGAATTCGGGATTCCCGTATCGCGGCGACGACCGGCGCGTCGCCGACCGCCCGTCGCCTGCCACGGTACCGGAACCCGCGCCGGGAGAGAATCCGCGCATGCGAATCGACCCCGCCTCGGTCATCCTGCTGATGTCCGCCCACCTGCTCGTGTGCGGCGTGCTCTACCGCATCGCCGCATTCCGGATGCCGCGCCGGGGCGGATTCGAGGACTGGGGCTCGGCGGCCATCGCCTTCGGCGGCGCCTATCTCCTCAGGCTCTACCAGGGACTGGAGCACATCGAGAGCGCCGGCGCCGTCTTCGCCAATACCCTGATGCAGCTGGGCGTCATGCTGATGGCCCGCGGCTTCCTGATCCAGACCGGCCTGCGCCTGCCGGGGGACCTGCTCGGCTCGCGCCGCTCGCTCGTCACCAGCTGGCTCGTGCTCACCTGCGCCTACCTGGCGGTCTGGATCCTGGCCCCGGGCTGGCAGTACCCCGCATTCGCCCTGACGCTCAACCTGACGACGGTCGCCGCCGGGGTGATCACGCTGGTCTCGATCCACCATGCCGAGGGCGGCGTGCGCATGCGCGTGCCGATCGCCCTGTCCGGCATCCTCCTGCTCGGCCTGGGCAGCCTCGGGCTGACACGCTCGATCGCCATGCTCCGCCATCCCGGACCGATCTACGAGACGCTGCATGCCGGGGCGTTCTTCGTGATCGTCGCGCTGGTGCTCTTCATGCTTTCCTACCTGGTGATGTGGGTCGCGTTCGCCGACATCACGCGCACCCTGCACCGCCTCGCCAGCCTCGATGCCCTGACCGGCGTCCTCAATCGTCGCGGCCTGTCCGAGGCGATCGCGCGGCATTTCCGGCATCCCGGCGCGGGCTCCCTGGTCCTGCTGCAGATCGACATCGATCACTTCAAGGACATCAACGACCGCCATGGCCACGCCGCCGGCGACAGGGTACTGATCGGGGTCGCCCGCCTGCTGCGCCAGCATTCCCGCGCCCGCGACTTCGTCGCGCGAACCGGCGGCGAGGAGTTCCTGGTCGGCTGCGCGGGGGCACGGCCCGGGCAGGCCTACCGACTCGCGGAAAGCCTGCGCACGCGCATCGGCGAGCTGCGCATCGCGCTGGCCGACGGCGAGCGCATCGCCTGCACCGTCAGCGTCGGCGTGTCGCCGCCGATCGAGGCCCAGGCCGGCTGGGAATCCGCCTGGCGCAAGGCCGATGCCGCGCTCTATCGCGCCAAGGCGCGCGGCCGCAACCGTACCGAGGCCCCGGCGGACGGCCTGGCGGCGTTGGCCTGAGCCGCTCGCCCCGGGTGCCCGCCCGTCCGCGCGTTCAGTCGTCGAGCGCCTGGTAGACCAGGTTGCGGAACAGCGGCCGGTAATAATTCCGGCGGCCGGGGGCCTGGGTCAGGAGGATGGCGAACAGCGATTCCCGGGGATCGACCCAGAACGTGGTGCCGGCGATGCCGCCCCAGGTGTACTGGCCGGCCGAGCCCGGTGAGTCGCTGATGCCGTCGGACAGGCGCACCGAGTACCCGAGGCCGAATCCGTAGCCCGGCGAGAGCACATCGCAGGCGCTGGGGATCGCCCCGAGATGGTCGGCGACCATCCATTCGCAGGTCTTGCGCCCGAACAGGCGCACGTCCGCGGAGCGGCCACCGTCCTGCATCATCTGCAGGAAGCGGGCGTAGTCGAGCGCGGTCGACATCAGCCCCCCACCGCCCGACTCGAAGTTGGGCACCACGCGCGGGTCCAGCAGGGCGACCTTCTCGCCGGTATCGGGATCGGTGCCGAATGCCTCGGCGATGCGCCCGTGGGTGGCGGGCGGCACCGAGAAACCCGTGTCGACCATGCCCAGGGGACCCAGGATCTCGTCGGCAAGGAAGGCACCCAGCGTCTTGCCGGACACCACCTCGACCACCCGCCCCAGCACGTCCGTCGAGCGGCTGTATTCCCAGGACGCGCCAGGGTCGTGGAGCAGCGGGATCTTCGCGAGCTCGTCGCAGAACGCCTCGTTCGTGCGCCGGCGCGAGGCGATGCGGACCTCGGCGTAGCGCCGGCGGACCTCGCCCGGCCCGAGGAACTCGTAGGTAAGGCCCGAGGTATGGCGCAGCAGGTCCTGCACCGTCATGGGCCGCAGCGGCGGTCGCAGCTCCAGCCCGCCGTCGCGCTCCACCCCGACCGGCGTGTCCCCGAAGGCCGGGATGAACTCGGCCACCGGGTCGCCGATCCCGAGCAGGCCGCGCTCGAGCAGCATCAGGGCGGCGAGCGAGACGATCGGCTTGGTCATCGAATAGATGCGAAAGACCGAGTCGAGCGCCATCGCGTCAGCGGCCTGCGGATCGCGCCGTCCGATCGCCTCGAAGCAGGCGATGCGGCCGCGGCGCGCCACCAGCCATACGGCGCCCGGCAGGCCGCCCGCATCGACGTCCGCCGCGAAGCGCTCGCGGATGCGGCCAAGCCGCGCAGGGGAGAAGCCCAGCGCGGCGGGATCGGCGACGGGTTCGGGCAGGAAGGCGGGTCTGTTCATGGGTACTCGGGTGCCTGCTGGTGGTTCGGTCGAAGCTCGATACGCGCGGGCGACGGGGGCAGTCCCCTAGTCCTGGAAGAAGGCGGCGAATCCGCCGTCGGGTTCGAAGCGCCTGTTGCGGAACACCAGGCGGGTCGGGCCGGGCATCACCTTCTCGCGCAGCGGGTGCGCGGGATCGCCCGGGTAGGCCACGGCGCGCACGTCGTCGATCTTCATCGAGGCGGGTTCGATGAGCGGCGGCGGCCGCCGCCCGATGTCGTCCAGGGCCTCGGCCAGGCTGCGGTAGCGCGAGAGCTGCGCGAGGCTCATGATCTGCGGCGGCGCCAGGTCGATGTCACCGGCCCAGTAGCGCTCGAGCGCCAGGCGCGGCGCAAACCAGATGCTGGCGATCGCCTCGTGGTTGTCGTGGGCGGCCCGGGCGCCTTCGGGCAGGGGCGCGGCGAAGAAGCGGGTATCGAAGCGCTTGCGCTGCAACGACGGCGTGCGCGGCGTGATCCGCCGGCAGAATGGCACCAGCTCGGCGACGCCGACCGAGACATGGCAATCCTCGACGGTCTCGCGCGCGGCGGCCGCGAACATCGCGGCGGCCATCTCCCGGCCCAGTTCCGGTTCGCCGAGGCGCTGGTACAGGCGCTCGGCCAGGGTGGCTTCCCGGATCACCCCGGCATCGCCCTCGTCGACCTTGCCGCCCGGGAACACATAGGCGCCGCCGAGGACATCCGACTTCTGGTGCCGGCGCACCATGAAGATCTCGACGCCGGCGCCGTCGGCGGCGTCGCGCAGCAGGAGCACCGAGGCCGCATCGCGCGGCGGGGTATCGACGACTTCGTCGTTGAGTTCGAGAGCCATGGGACCATCTCCGTATGACGCCTCCGCCACCACGCATGGCGACGGATACAGCATCGGGAAATGTACTCCAGCCCGTGGCGCTCCGCCCTCGGCGCCGGACCGGGCGGCCGGGCGGGCGTCGGAGCGGGCCTCGATCAGGCGTAGTCCAGGCCGTCGTCGAGATCGGCCGCCGGCAGCTCGACGCAGTCGGCCCAGTAGTCCTGGGTATGCCGCCAGGGCTGGCGGTCGCCCTGCTTCGGCAGGAGGTGGGCGCCGCGATGGACGTAGCCGGGGTTGAAGTCCTCGTCGTCGACCCACGGCAGCACCGGCATGGCGGCGTCCTCGGGGCGCAGCCGCGGCACCACCCGCTTCGCTCCCCGGGCCTCCATGTGCTCGAGCAGGCGACAGACGAATCCGGCGATGAGGTCGGAGCGCAGGGTCCAGCTGGCGCGGAAGTAGCCGAACACCCAGGCCATGTTGGGCACGCCCGTGAACATGGTGCCGCGCCAGGTGATGGTCTCGTCGAAGGCGAGCGGTCGGCCATCGATGCTGAACGCGATGTCGCCGAGGACGTTGAGGTCGAAGCCGGTGGCCGTGACGACGACGTCGGCCTCCAGGTGCTCGCCCGAAGCGAGCCGGATGCCGGTGGCATCGAAGGCCTCGATGTGGTCGGTCACCACCGATGCGGTACCGGCGGCGATGGCCCGGAACAGGTCGCCATCGGGAATGAAGGCGATGCGCTGGCGCCACGGCCGGTAGCTCGGCGTGAAATGCCGTTCGATGTCGAAGTCCTCGCCGAGGTAGGCACGCACGCCGGCGAGCAGTTCCGCCTTGACCACCTCCGGCTCGCTGAACGAGCGCCGCGTGAATTTCTGCTGGTCGAACAGGATCTTGCGACGGACGATCTCGTGCGTCCATTCGTCCGGGATCTCGAGCTCGCGCAAGGTCTGGGCGAGCTCGTTGGCGTTGCGACCCGTGATGAAGAAGGTGGGCGAGCGCTGCAGCATGGTCACGTGCGCGCAACGGCCCGCGATCGCCGGCACGAGAGTGGCCGCGGTCGCGCCCGAGCCGATGACGACGACCCGCCGGCCTTCGATCTCGAGGTCGTCCGGCCATTCCTGCGGATGGACGATGCGGCCCCCGAACGTGTCCATGCCCGGCCATTGCGGGGTATAGCCGCGGTCATGGCGGTAGTAGCCCTGGCACATCCAGAGGAAGCCACCGGTGATGCGGAAGGGCTCGCCGGTGTCCTTGCGCCGCCCTTCCAGGGTCCAGCGCGCATCCGCCTGCGACCAGCTCGCCCGCTCGATGGCGTGCCCATAGCGGATATGGGGCGCGAGCCCGTTCTCCTCGATGACCTCGCCCATGTAGGCGAGGATCTCCTCGGCCGTGGCGATCGGCTTGCCCATCCAGGGCTTGAAGCCATAACCGAAGGTGAAGAGGTCGGAATCGGACCGGATGCCGGGGTAACGGTGGGTACGCCAGGTGCCGCCGAATCCCTCCTGGGACTCCAGCACGACGAAGCGCTTGCCGGGAAAGCGATGGCGCAGGTGCCGGGCCGCGCCGACGCCCGAAATGCCGGCGCCGACGACGAGTACGTCGAAGTGCTCGACCGGCTGGGCGCCGATCCCGTCCGCCCTCGCCTCCAGCGTCGGATTCGCGACCATGGGGCTGTCTCCGTCGATGTTGTGCGTCGAGCAGCTTATCATCCGCAACGGCGGGCCCGATGGCCCCGCGCATGACATGTCGGATTACCCCGACTTCCGTGTACATTAATACGCCCTTAAGCCAAGGCCAATTGGCGGAGCGCCTTCCGGCACCTACCATCATCGGCCAGCACCGGCCGGCAGGGGGCTTCGGCGACAGCCGGCGGCCCCTTGGCCAGCTTCAGGATTCATCAGGAATCGCTTCAGAAATCGCTTCAGGAATCGTTCTTGGCCAGACCGGCCATCCGATAACAAGGAGACATCGACATGGGAATCACCCGCAGGCAGTACCTCCAGGCCACCGGCAGCATCGCCGCCCTCGCAGCACTGGGCCGCGCCGGTTCGGCGCTCGCCCAATCCGAGCTTCCCTCGACGATGATCTGGAGCACCTACGACGTCGGCTCGACCGGCTACGTCGAGGCCTCCGCCATCGCCGACGCCTTTGGCAAGAAGTACGGCTCCCGGGTGCGCCTGCAGCCCTCGGGCACCGCCATCGGGCGGGTCAAGCCGCTGCTCGATGGCCGCGTCTCGCACGCCTGGCTCGCCAACGAGCTGTTCTTCGCGACCGAGGGCATCTATGAGTACTGCACCCCGGAGCTCGGTCCGCAGAACCTGCGCACCCTCGCCGGCCGCCTGAACGCGTTCTCGATCGTCGTCACCGCGACCAGCGGCGTCAAGAAGGCCGAGGACCTCAAGGGCAAGCGCTTCGCGATCGCCAAGGCCAACAGCTCCGTGAACATCAAGTCCCTGCCGATCCTCGCGTTCGGCGGCCTGACCTGGGACGACGTCGAACTGGTCGAGGTGCCCAGCTACGGCGCCAGCATCCGGGCCCTGATCGAGGGCCGTGCCGATGCCGCCGGTGTGGCGCCCGCCGCCGCCGCCCTGCGCGAGCTCGAGGCGAGCCCGCACGGCATCGCCTGGGTTCCGCTGCCGCCCGACAACAAGGAAGGCTGGGCCCGCGCCAAGCGCGTCGTGCCCTTCATCGACCCGCTGGAGGAGAGCATCGGCGCCGGGCTGTCCAAGGAGAACCCGGTCTGGATGATGGGCTATCGCTACCCCATGATCACCGTGCCGGCCGATTCGAGCGCCGACCAGGCCTACGCGATGCTCAAGGCCGTGGCCGAGTCCTACGACCTGTTCAAGGATGCGGCGCCGATCATGCCGCGCTGGAACATCAAGCTGGCCGGCACCCCGCCGATGGACGCGGCGTTCCACGAAGGCGCGATCCGCTACCTGAAGGAGATCGGCCAGTGGAGCGACGAGAACCAGGCCTGGCAGGACGGCATGCTCAAGCGGCATGCGGCGATGCAGGCCGCCTGGAAGGAGTTCATCGGCTCGTCCGAGGCGAAGTCGGCCGACGAGGAAGGCCTGCGCAAGCTCTGGGACGAGCGGCGCGAGAAAGTGCTCGACACGCTCTGAGCCGCCCATGACCGCGACCGCCGACCCGACAGTCCCGGTACCTGCGTTCGAAGATCCGGAAGCCCGGTCGGCGCGCCTGCGCGGCCCGGCCTTCTGGGCGACGTTCGTCCTCACTGCCGTGGGGATATTCGTCAGCGTCAACCAGATCTTCAACCTGGGCCTGTTCGGGTTCCGGCCGGTCAGCACCGGCTACTACTACCTGATGATCGGCCTCTTCGTCGCGGTCGGCTTCCTCGCCTTCCCGGCCCGCAAGGGCCAGGTGGCGGTTCGCTGGTACGACTGGCTGCTCGCCTTCCTGGTCCTCGCATCCTCCCTCTGGATGCTGGTGAATGCGCAGCAGATCATCGACCGGGGCTGGAACCTCGAGGCGCCGCTCGGCGTGACCCTGCTCGCGGGCCTCTACGTCCTCCTGGGACTCGAGGCGCTGCGGCGCACCGGCGAATGGATCCTGTTCATCTTCTGCGCGATCCTCGCGGCCTATCCTCTTTACGCCGGCTACATGCCGGGCTTCCTCTGGGGCGTCCAGCTCGACCTCGCCCAGACGGTGACGGAGCACACCTACGGCCTCGAGAGCATCATCGGGATCCCGATGCAGGTCGTCACCGACACCCTGATCGGCTTCATCGTGTTCGGGGTCATCCTCGCCAACACCGGCGGCGGGACCTTCTTCATGGACTTCGCCTCCGCCGTGCTCGGCAGGGCGCGTGGCGGCCCGGCCAAGGTCGCCATCCTGTCCTCCGGCCTTTTCGGCATGCTCTCGGGCAGCCCCACCTCGAACGTGCTGACCACCGGCACGATCACCATCCCCACCATGAAGCGCTGCGGCTATCCCGCCACCTATGCGGGGGCGGTCGAGGCCTGTTCGTCGACCGGCGGTGCCATCATGCCGCCGGTGATGGGCGCGGCCGCCTTCATCATGGCGAGCTTCCTGAACGTGCCCTATGCCGAGGTGGTCATCGCCGCCTTCCTGCCGGCGCTCCTCTACTACGGGGCGCTGATGCTGCAGACCGACTGCTTCGCCGCCCGCCACAAGCTGGTGGGACTCGATCGCGGCGAGGTCCCGCCGCTCGGTGCGACGCTCAAGGCCGGCTGGCACTACATCGTCGCGCTCGTCGGGCTGACCTACCTCCTTCTCGCATGGCGGATCGAGGCGGCGGCGCCGTTCTGGATCTCGCTGTTCCTGCTCGCCTTCGCGATCCTGCGCGCGCGCAGCACCGGCTTCAACCTGCGCGCCTTCTGCGCGCTCGTGGTGGACGTGGGCCAGGGCCTGGCGCAGCTGGTCTGCCTGATCGCAGGGATCGGCCTGATCATCGGCGCGCTGTCCATCACCGGGGTCGCCAACTCGTTCTCCCGCGAGCTCGTGCAGTACGCCGGTGGCAACGTCTACCTGCTCCTTGCGGCGGGCGCGCTGACGAGCTTCGTCCTCGGCATGGGGATGACGGCCTCGGCCTGCTACATCTTCCTGGCGATCGTCCTGGCGCCCGCGCTCATCGAGGTGGGCATCGACCCGATGGCGGCCCACCTCTACATCTTCTACTGGGGCATGGTGTCGTTCATCACACCGCCGGTCGCACTCGCGGCGATCGCCGCGGCTTCCATCTCCAAGGCCGACGCCATGGCGACCGGCTTCAAGGCGCTGCGAATCGGCAGCCTGCTGCTCCTGCTGCCCGTCATGTTCGTACTGCAACCGGCGCTGATCATGAAGGGCGAGACGACCACGATCATCCAGGCCTGCGTGACGGCGATCGTGGCGGTGGGAATGGCCGCCGCCTCGTTCGAGGGCTATCTCTGGCGCGTCGGCAATCTGTCGGGCATCCCGCGCATCGGCATCGGTGTGGCCGGCCTGCTGCTCTTCATTCCGGAGGGATTCACGGACGTGGCGGGTGCGACGATCGGGGTCGTCTCGGTCCTGCTGGCGATCCTCAGCGCCCGCAGGAGCAAGGCGGTCAGCGCCGCCTGATACCGCGCGCGACGCCTGGCATCAAGCCCGGCGCCGCCTCAGCGCTGCGCGGGCGCCGAGCGCAGCATCACCTCGCCATTGTCGGCGTTGATGATCTCGACCTCGCGGGCCCCGGGGGCCCGGACCCAGGCGGCGACGCAGGGCTGGCTGATCACCGTGGCCGCCATCTCGCCGCTTGCCGGCGGCCGGACCTCGACATGCGCGCGTAGTTGCCCACCGGCGAGCGCCGCCTCGATCCACTCGGCGCGATAGCCGGCCGAGGACCGCGGCTCGGGCATCACCAGCACCACCCGGTCGTGCCGGAAGTCGGGCTTCCAGCCGGCGACCCGGGGCACTTCGAGTTGCGCCTGCGCGAGGAATGCCCCGAAGCCGGCCTGGTCGTGCACATCGACGAGCCGCGGGCCCTCGCCAGCCCAGGGACAGACCGCGAAGCCGGCCGAATCGAGGGTGGTCGCCGTCGGTGCGCCGCCACCCGTCCCGGCGCAGGCGCCCAGGCCGGCGGCCAGGGCCCCGGCCACGAGGCTGCGCGCGCTCACTGCTGGTGCTCCATGGTGGTCAGGTCCTCGTCGGTGGTGTCGGCGTCGGGTATCGTGGACGGCATACAAGCATCATAGCCCGCTCGCCATTCATCCATGAACATGGCGCCTCGGCCACGGCCGCCCGGCGCCATCCTGCAATCCACACGCCTGCTCCGCACCGCCTGCTCCGACACGCTTGCGCCCATGAACCTCCATCGCCGACTCGCCCTCACCCCCATCATCAATGCCGCCGGCACCTTCACGCCCCTCGGCGTATCGCGCTCGTCGCCGGCCGTCCGCGAGGCCGCCGCCGAGGCGCTGGGCGAGTTCGTCATGATCGAGGAGCTGCAGCAGCGCGCCGGTGCGGCCATCGCCGGCTGGAGCGGCAGCGA
>DAIMFM010000095.1:0-10805 GCA_036724585.1 Burkholderiaceae bacterium
ATTCCCCGGCGTCCGCGAAGCCGAAGTCGAGTCCGCTCGCCGCGCGCAAGGGCGCGGCGAGGCTGAGGCGCTCGAGCGCCTTGACCCGGCTCTGTACCTGCCGCGCCTTGCTGGCCTTGGCGCGGAAGCGGTCGATGAAGCGCTGGAGATGGGCGGCGCGCTCGGAGTCGCGGCGGAAGTTGCGTTCGGCCAGGGCCTGGCGTTCGGCGCGCTGGCGCTCGCAGGCGGAATAACCCCCGGCATAGCGCACCAGGCGGCCGTCCTCGATCGACAGCGTCGCCCGCACGACGGCGTCGAGGAAGTCGCGATCGTGGGAGACGATCAGGCAGCTGCCCTCGTAGCGCAGCAGCCAGCGCTCGAACCAGAGGATGGCGTCCAGGTCGAGGTGGTTGGTCGGTTCGTCCAGCAGGAGGAGATCGCTGGGGACGAAGAGCGCCTGGGCGAGGTTGAGCCGCATGCGCCAGCCGCCCGACAAGGTCTCGACCGGCGCCTCGGCCTGGACCGGATCGAAGCCCAGGCCGTCGAGCAGGCTGCGCGCGCGTGCCTCGGCATCGAGACCGCCGGCATCCGCGAGGCTGGCGTGCGCTTCACCGATGGCGTGGCCGTCGTCGGCGGCAAGCGCCGCCTCGAGCGCTGCGCGCGCGGCTCCCAGCCTGGGGTCGGCATCGACCACGTGGCGCCAGGCCGGCAGCGTGCCGCCCGGCAGGCCCTGCTCGAGCCGCACCACGCGCATTGCGGGACGATCGATCTCGCCGGCATCGACGCTGATCTCGCCGGCGAGCGCGCGCAACAGGCTGGTCTTCCCGGAGCCATTGGGGCCCGTCAGTGCGATCTTCTCGCCCGGGGCGATTGCAGCAAAGGCGTCCTCGAGCAGGCTCTTGCCACCGCGGGCCAGGCCGATCCCACGAAGGCGGATCATTGCGCCGCTTCGATCTGCCGGCGGCTGGCGATCACGAGCATGCGTTCGCCGGCCGTCACCGGCAGCCAGCCGAACTCGAGTCGCGGGAACGCCGCCTCGAAGTGCGCGGCCTCGTGGCCGATCTCGAGCAGCAGCACGCCGTCGGCGGTGAGGTGCCGGGGCGCCTGCGCGAGGATGCGGCGGACCACGTCCATTCCGTCGGGGCCGCCGTCGAGGGCGAGCTGCGGTTCGGCAAGGAACTCGGGGGGCAGGCCTGCCATCGAGCGCGCATTGACATAGGGCGGGTTGCACAGGACCAGGTCGAAGCGACGACGACCGAGCGCGCCGAACAGGTCGCCGCGATGCAGGGCGATGCGCTGCGTGAGGCCGTGGTCGGCGATGTTCTCGGCGGCGAGCGCGAGCGCCTCCTGGCTGATGTCGGTGGCGTCGATGCGCGCATCAGGAAACGCCAGCGCGGCGATGATCGCGATGCTGCCGCCGCCGGTACAGAGGTCGAGCACCGAGCGCGGCCAGCGCGCCGGTCGGCCGACGGCATCGAGCCAGCCGGGCAGGGACTCCTCCAGCGCCTCGGGGATGAGCGAGCGCGGGACCAGGGCACGCGGGTCGGCCCGAAAGCGCAGGCCGCGCAGCCACGCCTCGCCGGTGAGGTAGGGCAGGGGCGTGCGGTCGGCGCAGCGCCGTTCGACCAGTTCGACGATGACTTCGATCTCGCCCGCCGTGAGGCGCGCATCGAGCCACGGGTCGAGCGCATCGGGGGGCAGGTGCAACGACCACAGGACCAGCCAGGCCGCCTCGTCCCGCGGGTCGTCGACGCCGTGCCCGTGGTGCAGGCCGGCGGCCGCGAAGCGGGTGCATGCATAGCGCCACAGGTCGCGCACCGTGCGCATCGTGCGCCGCGCCGCCCCGGGGCGGGCCACGTGCCGTGCGTGGGGGCTCATCGCGGCAGCAGCGCCTCGATCGTGCGCTCGTAGATCGCGGCGAGGACCGGCAGGCTGGCGACGTCGATGTGTTCGTCGATCTTGTGGATGCTGGCGTTGATCGGGCCGAACTCCATGACCTGGGGACAGATGCGGGCGATGAACCGGCCGTCGGAGGTGCCGCCGGTGGTGGAGAGCGTGGTCTCGACGCCGGTCTCCGCGCGGATGGCGGCCGCGAGGGCCTGCGACAGTTCGCCCGGCGGCGTCAGGAAGGGCTGGCCCGACAAGGTCCAGTCGAGCGAATACTCGAGGCCGTGCGCCTCGAGGATGCGGACGACGCCGGCCTTCAGGCCGTCGACCGTGCTCGCGGTCGAGAAGCGGAAATTGAAGTCCACCACCGCCTGGCCCGGGATCACGTTGCCGGCGCCGGTGCCGGCATGCAGGTTCGAGACCTGCCAGGAGGTGGGCGGGAAGAACTCGTTGCCGTCGTCCCAGCGGTGTGCGGCGAGTTCGGCCAGCGCCGGTGCGAGCTGGTGCACCGGATTGCGCGCGAGATGGGGATAGGCGACGTGGCCCTGCACGCCATGGACCACCAGCCGGCCGGACAGGGAGCCGCGCCGGCCGTTCTTCACCGTGTCGCCGAGCCGCTCGACCGAGGTCGGCTCGCCGACGATGCAGTAGTCGAGCGATTCGCCACGTGCCGCGAGCGCCTCGACCAGGCGCACCGTGCCGTCGACCGCCGGTCCCTCCTCGTCGGACGTGACCAGCAGCGCGATGCGACCTGCGAAGCCGTCGCCGCCACGTGCCGCGAGGAAGCGTTCGGCCGCGACGACGAAGGCCGCGATCGAGGACTTCATGTCGGCGGTGCCGCGACCATGGAGCCGGCCGTCGCGCTCGACGGGCTCGAACGGATCGCTCGACCAGTCGGCGAGCGGGCCCGTCGGTACCACGTCGGTATGGCCGGCGAAGACCAGCGTGGGCCCCGGCCGGCTCCCCTCGCGCACCAGCCAGAGATTGCTCACCTCGCCGTGGCGCCGGGGAGTGCCGACGAAACCGCAGGGGGCGAGCCGGTCGACGATCAGTTGCTGGCAGCCGGCGTCCTCGGGGGTGACCGACCGGCGCCGGACCAGGGCTTCGCAGAAGGCCCGGACCGGCTCGGCGGACGGCGTCATGCCGCCTCCGGCGGATGCAGCAGGCTTTCGTAGAGCCGGGGATTGAAACCCACCAGGACGTGCTCGCCGGCGATCAGCACGGGCCGCTTGACGAGGGTCGGCTCGGCCAGCATTGCCTCGATCGCGCTCGCCTGGTCGACGATCGCGGCACGGGCCTGCACATCGAGCGCGCGCCAGGCGTGCCCGCGTCGGTTCAGGAGGGAATCCCAGGGGACGTGCGAGGCCCAGGCGGCGAGCATCGCCGCGTCGATGCCGTCGCGGCGGAAGTCGTGGAAGCGATGCTCGATGGCGTGCTCACGAAGCCATCGCCTGGCCTTGCGAACCTGGTCGCATGTTTCGATGCCGTGGATGACGACGGCGGGTGATTCAGACATTGAGCAGGAATTCGGAGAACGACGGCGAGTCGCCATCCGGCGGCTTCTGGCCGCTCGGGCGGTCCGGCGCGCCATCGGGGGTCGGGGGAACCTGGAGGGAGGGCATCATCGTCGGTCCCGGCGCCGCGCTGGCCGAGGCGTCGTCGCCCGCGTTCTCGAGGTTCCACAGCAGGTTGGTGGGCGAATCGGCATGGGCGAGCGCGTCCTCGCGCGTGATGCGCTTCTCGCGCACCAGGCGGGCCAGCGCCTGGTCGAAGGTGACCGAACCGGGGGCGAGCGATTTCTCCATCGCCTCCTTGATCTCGGTGAGGCGTCCGGTCTCGATCAGCTCGGCCACGTGCCGGGTGTTGAGCAGGATCTCCACCGCCGGCAGGCGCTCGTCGGCCGCCCGGGTACGGATCAGGCGCTGCGAGATGATGCCCTTGAGCGTGGCCGCCAGGTCGGAGAGCAGGACCCGCCGGTTGTCGGGCGAATAGAAGCCGATGATGCGGTTGAGCGCATGGTTGGCGTTGTTGGCATGCAGGGTGGCGAGCACGAGGTGGCCGGACTGCGCGTAGGCGAGCGCCATCGTCATCGTCTCGACGTCGCGGATCTCGCCGATCAGGATGCAGTCGGGCGCCTGGCGCATCGCGTTCTTCAGGCCGATCTGCAGCGACTTGGTATCGGTGCCGATCTGTCGCTGGTTGACGATCGAGCGCTTGTGCCGGAACGTGAACTCGATCGGATCCTCCATCGTCAGGATGTGGCCGCTGCGGCGTTCGGCGCGCAGGTCGATCATCGAGGCGAGGGTGGTCGACTTGCCCGAGCCGGTGGAGCCGACCACGAGCAGGAGCCCGCGCTTTTCCATGACCAGCTCGCCGAGGATGGCGGGCAGCTGGAGTTCCTCCAGGGTCGGGATGTCCCCCGGGATGAATCGGATCACGGCCGCCGGCGTACCGCGCTGGCGAAAGACGTTGATCCGGAAGCTGCCGACGTCGCGCACGCCGTAGCCGACGTTGAGCTCATGGTCGGTCTCGAAGATCTCCCACTGCCGGTCGCCGACCACCTCGCGGATCAGGCCGATCACATGGGGCGGCTCGAGGCGCTGCTGGTTGATCGGGACGGTGACGCCGTTGACCTTGACCTGCACCGGGCTGCCCGGCGTCAGGAACAGGTCCGATGCCCGCTTCTCCGCCATCAGGCGCAACAGGCGTTCCATCGTGCTCATCCGATCTCCTCGATCTCTGGGTCGGGTCCCGCGTCGCCGCGGCGCCCACCCGGTGCTCAGTCGCCTCGCAGCAGTTCGTTGATGCTCGTCTTCGCGCGGGTTGCCGCGGTGACCCGCTTGACGATCACGGCACAGTACAGGCTGTGGCTGCCGTCGGCGGCCGGCAGGGATCCGCTGACCACCACCGACCCCGGCGGTACGCGCCCGTAGCTCACCTCGTCCGTCATGCGGTTGTAGATCTTCGTGCTCTGCCCGATGTACACCCCCATCGAGACCACGGAGTTCTCGCCCACGATGACGCCCTCGACGATCTCGGAGCGCGCACCGATGAAGCAGTTGTCCTCGATGATGGTCGGATTGGCCTGCAGCGGCTCGAGCACACCCCCGATCCCCACGCCGCCGGACAGGTGGACGTTCCTGCCGATCTGGGCGCAGGAACCGACCGTCGCCCAGGTGTCGACCATCGTCCCTTCATCGACATAGGCACCGATATTGACGTAGGAGGGCATGAGGACCACGTTGCGGCCGATGAACGCGCCCCGGCGGGCCACGGCCGGCGGGACTACCCGGAATCCGGCCTGCGCGAAGCGCTCGGGCGTGTAGGAATCGAACTTGGTCGGCACCTTGTCGAAGAAGCGCAGGGGCGGGTCCCCCATCGCGACGTTGTCCTGGAGGCGGAACGACAGCAGCACCGCCTTCTTGATCCACTGGTGCACGACCCAGTCGTCGCCGGCCCGGCTGGCCACCCGCAGGCGGCCGGCGTCGAGTTCGCCGATGACATGCTCGACCGCCTCGCGGACCTCGGCGGGGGCGCTCGCCGGCCCGAGGGAGGCGCGCTCTTCCCAGGCGCGTTCGATGGTCTCTTGCATGTTCAGGTTCCGGAGGCGAACTTCACGATCCGGCCGGCTGCCTCGATGCAGTTGGCCGGGGTGTCGACGAGGGCGATGCGGATGAAGCCGGCGCCCGGGTTCTCGCCCTGCCAGTCGCGGGCGAGCAGGCTGCCCGGCAGGACCCGGACATTATATTGGCGCAGCAGGCCGAGCCCGAACTCGATGTCGTCGCCGCCCGGCACCCTGGCCCAGAGGTAGAAGCCGGCCTCGGGACGGCCCACATCCAGGGTGCCCTCGAGCATGGGGACCACCGCATCGAATTTCTCCCGATAGAGGCAGCGATTGGCCTGGACATGGGTTTCGTCACCCCAGCCGGCGATCGAGGCCGCCTGGGCCACGGGGCCCATGGCGCTGCCATGGTAGGTGCGGTAGCGCAGGAACTGCCCGAGGAGGCCGGCGTCGCCCGCGACGAAGCCCGAGCGCAACCCGGGGGCGTTGGAGCGCTTGGACAGGCTGGAGAAGGCGACCAGGCGCTCGAAGCCGCGTCCCAGCGCGCGCGCGGCCTGGAGCGCGCCCAGCGGGGGCGTCGCTTCGTCGAAGTAGATCTCGGAGTAGCACTCGTCGGAGGCGATCGCGAAGCCATGGCGATCCGACAGCGCGAACAGGGTGCGCCACTCCTCGAGACCGGCAACCACGCCGGTCGGGTTGCCCGGGCTGCACAGGTAGACCAGCCGGGTCCGGGCCCAAACCTCCCCGGGCACCGAGGACCAGTCGCAGCGATAGCCGTTCTCCGGCTTCTGCGAGAGGTACCACGGCCTGGCGCCGGCCAGCAGGGCCGCGCCCTCGTAGATCTGGTAGAAGGGATTCGGGCAGACGACGTAGCCTCCTTCGCCCGCATCGATCACGACCTGCGCGAAGGCGAAGAGCGCTTCGCGCGAGCCGATGACGGGCAGCACCTCGGTGGCGGGATCGACCTCGACACCGTAGCGTCGGCCCATCCAGGCGGCGATCGCTTCCCGCAGGGCCGGGGAACCGGCCGTGGCGGGGTAGGCGGACAGCCCGGCGACGTTCGCGCACATGGCTTCGGTGATGACCGCCGGGGTGGGATGGCGCGGCTCACCGATCGACAGATTGATCGGTGAATACGATGGATCGGGTTGAATGTTCGCCTGCAGCTTTCCGAGGCGTTCGAATGGATAAGGATGGAGGAGATTGAGCTTCTGGTTTAGCATTTATCCTTATCGCCTTGTTATAGTTGGAAAAACGCTCAGGCGCCCATGCTCCTCGTGGCGGGAAAATCCCCAAGCTCCACCCGCTCGGGCGCCTGCCAGCCCGGCTTGCGGTGCTCGAGCACCACGGTCGTGAAGATGCCGCCACGGACGTACCAGCGGGTGGTCAGGCGCATGAAGCGTGGCCGGCAGGCGGCGACCAGGTCGTCGAGGATCCGGTTGCCGACGGCCTCGTGGAAGACGCCTTCATCGCGGTAGGACCACATGTACAGCTTGAGGGCCTTCAGCTCGAGGTTCTCTCGATCCGGGAAATAGTCGATGACGATCGTGGCGAAATCCGGTTGCCCGGTCATGGGGCACAGGCAGGTGAACTCGGGGATCTCGATGTGGACCAGATAGTCCCTGTCCGGATTCGGGTTCGGGAAGGTCTCGAGCTGCTTGCTGGGTCTGGAGGGCATGCTGGTGGGTGTGTCCGGCAGGGTCGCGAGGGCCATTGCGCCGCCGCGCGATTGCATCGATCGACGGGCCTCGGACGGGGAGGGGCGATGCTATTATACGAAGCCCCGATCGCGCCGCCGCCACGGCCGATCGCCAGGCCGTCGCGGTGGGTTCCCATCGAGCCTCCGTCACGGCCCTTCGCCAAGCCGCCACCGCGGCTTTTCGGTTTTTCTGGGCGAGCCGATATCGTACGTAGCGCCTGCACGGGCCTTGCCGCGAGGAAAACTACAACTTGCGACTGAAGCAGATCAAACTTGCCGGCTTCAAATCGTTCGTCGATCCCACGGCGTTCGATGTACCCGGCCAACTCGTCGGCGTCGTCGGCCCCAATGGCTGCGGGAAGTCCAACATCATGGATGCCGTGCGCTGGGTGCTCGGCGAGTCCAAGGCTTCCGAGCTGCGCGGCGAGTCCATGCAGGACGTCATCTTCAACGGTTCCGCGGACCGCAAGCCGGCCGCCCGGGCCTCGGTCGAACTCATCTTCGACAACAGCCTCGGTCGCATCGGCGGCAGCTGGGGGCAGTTCGCCGAGATCTCCGTCAAGCGGGTCCTCACCCGTGACGGCAATTCGTCCTACCTGATCAACAACCAGGTCGTGCGCCGGCGCGACGTCCACGACATGTTCCTTGGCACGGGGCTGGGCCCGCGCGCATACGCCATCATCGGCCAGGGCATGATCTCGCGCATCATCGAGGCCCGTCCCGAAGAGCTCCGGGTCTTCCTCGAGGAGGCGGCCGGGGTGTCCAAGTACAAGGAACGCCGCCGCGAGACCAGCAACCGGCTTGCCGATACTCGCGAGAACCTCGACCGCGTCGAGGACATCCGCCGCGAGCTCGGCAACCAGATCGAGCGCCTCGAGCGCCAGGCCGAAGTCGCCCAGCGCTTTCGCGAGCTCGAGGCCGAGCGCGAGCGCAGGCAGCGGATGCACTGGCTGGTTCGCCGCGACGAAGCCAGGCGCGAACAGGCGGCCTGCCAGCAGCGCGAGGCGGCGGCGCGCACCGCCCTCGAGGAAAAGATCGCCGAGCAGCGGGCGCTCGAGGCCGAGATCGAATCCCGGCGCGCCGCCCACTACGAGGCCGGCGACGCGGTCCATGCCGCGCAGGCGCGCTTCTACGAATCCAATGCGGAGGTCGGCCGCCTCGAGGCGGAGATCCGCCATGTCGACGAGACCAGCGGCCAGATCACCGAGCGGCTCGCCACGATAGCGGCCGATGCCGAGCGCCTGGACGCCGAGCTTCGCCAGGCCGCCGAAGGACTCGAGCGGGCGCGAGCCGCCCGCGAGGAAGCCGAGGCCCGGCACGCCACGCTGGAGCAATCGCTCGAGTCCCTCGCCGAGTCCTCCGCCGCCCACGAAGACCGGGTACGCGAGGCACGCGGTGCGCTCGAGGCCGCGCAGGCCGAGATCACCGAGATTCGCCGCGGGCTGGAGCTCAGCAGTCTCGAGCAGCGCAATGCGCAGGAGCGGCTCGAACGGATCGAGCAGCGTCGCCAGCGGCTCGCCGCCGATGCGGCGGCGCTGCGCGAGTTCGACCCGGTCGAGCTGGAGAACTCGCGGGCATCGCTGGCCGAGCTCGAGGCCCTCGAGGAGGATTCCGCCGCCCGGCTCGAGCAGGCGCGCGCGCAATGGCAGGAGCACGACGCCCGGCGGGCGCCGGCGCACGACGCCCTGCGCGAAACCGAATCGAAGCTCGCCCAGGTCGAGGCGCGCATCGCCGCCCTGCGCGAGATCCAGGAGCGGGTCGACAGCCAGGCAAAGGTCGGGCCCTGGCTCTCGCGCCACGGGCTCGAGCGCATGAAGCGGCTGTGGCAGCACCTGCACATCGAACCCGGCTGGGAGGCCGCGATCGAATCGGTCCTGCGCGAACGGGTCGGCGCCCTCGAGGTCGGTCGCCTCGACCATGCGCTCGGCCTGGCCGGCGACGCCCCGCCGGCGAAGGTCGCCTTCTTCGACACCAGCCTCGCGGCGAGCGGCGCACCGTCGAACCTGCCCACCGGCGCCGCGCCGCTGGCCGCGCTGGTCCGCACCGGCGACGCCGGTGTGCAGGCGCTGGTCGCCGACTGGCTGGCGGGACATTTCCAGGCGCCCGACATCGACACGGCAATGCGCCAGCGCGCCGAACTGCCGCCGGGCGGGCGCTTCGTCGTCCCGGCCGGGCATACCGTCGGCCGCGCCTCGATGCAGCTCTATGCCGCCGACAGCGAGCAGGAAGGCCTGCTCGCGCGCCAGCAGGAGCTCGAGAACCTCGATCGCGTCCTGCGCGCGACGCGGCTGCTCGCCGAAGAGGCGCGCAGCACCGCGCATCGGGTCGAGGCCAGTGCCGCGGAACGTCTGCGCGCGCTCGAGGCGCTGCGCGAATCGCATGCCGATTGCGCGCGCCGCCTCGGCGCGGCCCGGCTCGAGGTGCAGCGGCTCGCCCAGGAGGCCGAACGGGTGGCCGGCGAGCGCGAGCGCGTCGCGGGCGAGCAGGCCGAATCCGAGGAATCCATCGCCCGGCTCAACGACACCCTGGCCCAGGCGCTGGCGCGATTCGAGACGCTCGATGAATCACTGGCCGCGCGCCAGGAAGCCGCCGAGCGCCGCCGCGAGGCGCTCGAAGCCGCCGAGGCGGAACGCGACGAGCATCGCGGGCGCCTGCGCGAAGCCGAGCGCGCCAGCCAGGAGGCGCTGTTCGCCATCCGGACCGCGGCGGCCGACATCGAGCGCTTCGAACAGGCCATCGCCCGGGCGCGGCAGGCGACCGAGCGCGGCCGCGAGGAAGCCACCGGCCTGCGCGAGCGCCTGGCGCGCCTGTCGGCGCAACCGGCGCAACAGGCCCTGCAGTCGGCGCTCGAGACCCGTAGCGAGCGCGAGCAGGCACTGGGGCTGGCGCGCCAGCGCCTCGACGACCTCGCCCAGCAGCTGCGCTCGCGCGAGGAGGCCCGCCTGCGCGCCGAGCATGAACAGGAACCGATCCGCGCCGAGGTCGCGGACCTGCAGCTCAAGGGGCAGGCGGCGCGCCTGGGCGTCGAACAGTTCGACGAGCAGCTGCAGGGCGCCGGTGTCGACGAAGCCGCCGAGGCGGCCCTGCTGGCCGTGATCGCCGACGAGCGCCCGCGGTCCAGCTGGCTGCAGGGCGAGGTCACGCGCCTGGGCAACGCGATCGCCGCACTGGGCGCGGTCAACCTCGCCGCCCTCGACGAACTCGCCGAATCCAACGAGCGCAAGGGCTTCCTCGACGCGCAGTCGGCCGACCTCACCGAAGCCATCGAGACGCTGGAGGATGCGATCAGGCGGATCGACAAGGAGACCCGGGACCTGCTGCAGGACACCTACGACACGGTCAACCGACATTTCGGCACGCTGTTCCCGCAGCTCTTCGGCGGCGGGGAGGCGCGGCTCATCCTCACGGGCGACGAGATCCTCGACGCGGGTGTCCAGGTGATGGCGCAGCCCCCGGGCAAGCGCAACTCCTCGATCCACCAGCTCTCGGGCGGTGAGAAGGCGCTTACCGCGATCGCCCTGGTCTTCGCGCTGTTCCAGCTCAATCCGGCGCCGTTCTGCCTGCTCGACGAGGTCGATGCGCCGCTCGACGAGCCCAATACCGAGCGCTACGTCGAGATCGTCCGCCGGATGTCCGACCAGACCCAGTTCCTCTTCATCACCCACAACAAGATCGCGA
>DAIMFM010000096.1:0-10664 GCA_036724585.1 Burkholderiaceae bacterium
TGGACATCCGCCTCGATGGCGCCCCGCTCGACGCCGGGCTCTGGCGACTCGTCCCGGGCGGCCTCCTCGTCGACGGCCTGCCCGAGGCCTGCGAACTCCTTACCGAATCGGAGGTCTCGCCCGCCGCGAACACGCGGCTCGAGGGCCTGTACGTCTCGAACAGCAATTTCTTTACCCAGTGCGAGGCCGAGGGATTCCGGCGTATCACCTGGTATCCCGACCGGCCCGACGTCATGGCGAGGTTCACCGTGACGCTGCATGCGCCGCGCGAGACCTGCCCCACCCTGCTGTCCAACGGCAACCTGGTCGGCCAGGGCGATTCCGCCGACCGGCCCGGCTGGCACTGGGCACGCTGGGAAGATCCCTTCCCCAAGCCGTCCTACCTGTTCGCCCTGGTCGCCGGCCGCTTCGAATGCGCCGAGCGCCGCATCCGGACCCGATCCGGCCGGGAAGCGCTGCTGCAGGTCCATGTCGAACCGGGCAACCTCGACAAGTGCGGCCACGCCATGGATTCGCTGGTCAACGCGATCCGCTGGGACGAAGACCGCTTCGGGCTCGAGCTCGACCTCGACCGCTTCATGATCGTCGCCGTGGGCGACTTCAACATGGGGGCGATGGAGAACAAGGGCCTGAACATCTTCAACACGCGCTACGTGTTCGCGAATCCGCAGATCGCGACCGACGCCGACTTCGCGCACGTCGAATCCGTCGTCGGCCACGAGTACTTCCACAACTGGACGGGCAACCGGGTCACCTGCCGCGACTGGTTCCAGCTCACCCTCAAGGAAGGCCTCACGGTCTTTCGCGACCAGGAGTTCTCCGCCGACCGGCTCGCCAGCCAGGCCGACTCGCCCGAAGCGGCGGCCAGCGCGCGGGCGGTCAAGCGGATCGAGGACGTGCGGGTGCTGCGCACCGCCCAGTTCGCCGAGGACGCGGGCCCCATGGCCCATCCGATCCGTCCCGACGCCTATCACGAGATCAACAACTTCTACACCCTCACCGTCTACGAGAAGGGCGCCGAGGTCATCCGGATGCTCCACACCCTGGTCGGCGAGGCGGGCTTTCGCAGGGGCATGGATCTCTACTTCGAGCGCCATGACGGCCAGGCGGTGACCTGCGACGACTTCGTCGCCGCGATCGCCGATGCCAACGGCCGCGACTTCTCCCGCTTCGGCCTCTGGTATTCGCAGTCCGGCACGCCCCGCCTGCGGGTACGCACGAGCCACGACGCCGAGCGTCGCCGCCTGGTCGTGACGGTGCGCCAGTCGGTGCCGCCCCAGGCGGACGGAAGTGCCGGCAGGCCGATGCACATCCCGCTGGCGATCGGCCTGCTGGACGCCGACGGCGGCTCGCTCCCCCTGCCCGCCCCGCTGGAGCTTCCGGCCGACGGCGAGACGCCCGCCACCCGGGTGCTCGAGCTGACCGAAGCGGAGCATCGGTTCACCTTCGAGGGCATCGCGGAAGGCGCGGTGGTCTCGCTCGGACGCGGCTTCAGTGCGCCGGTGATCATCGAGGCCACCTACTTCGGCGAGGAGCTCGCCCGGCTCGCCCGCCACGATCCCGATCACTTCAATCGCTGGGACGCGCTGCAGCGGCTGGCGATGCGGGCGATCCTCGCGGTGCTCGACAAGGCCTGGGACCGGGAGCGCGCCGGCCTGCTGCTCGAGACCTTTGCCGGCCTGCTCGCCGATCCCGGGCTGGATCCGGCCTTCAAGCAGCTCGTCCTGACCCTGCCCGCCGAGGGCTTCGTGATCGAACAGCTCGAGCTCGTGGACCCGGTGGCCGTGCGCGCCGCGCTGCGCACGGTCCGGCAGGCGATCGCCAGGCACCTCCGCCCGCAGTGGCAGGAGGTGGCGATGACGACGGCGGGCGTGGCCTGGTCGCCGGAGCCGGCCGCGGCCGCCCGCCGGGCGCTGGCCAACCTCGCGCTCGGCTACTGGGCCGATGCCGGCGATCCGGCCGCGCTCGAGGCCGCCCGCGAGCGCTTCGAGCAGGCCGACAACATGACCGACCGCAGCGCCGCGCTGGCGGTCCTCGTCAACAGCAGCTCGCCTTTTCGGGAGAAGGCGCTCGCGGCCTTCGAGGCACGCTTCGGCGACGACCCCCTCGTCATGGACAAGTGGTTCAGCCTGCAGGCGACCATGCACCGGCAGCCGGGCGATCCGCCGGTGCTGGAGCGGGTGCTCGAGCTGATGCATCATCCGTCCTTCTCGATCCGCAACCCCAACAAGGTCCGGGCGCTGGTGGGTGCCTTCTGCAACGGCAACCCGGCCGAGTTCCATGCCGCCGACGGCAGCGGCTACGCCTTCTGGGCCGAGATGGTCGCGAGCATCGATGCGCTCAATCCGCAGCTCGCCGCCCGCCTCGCGCGCGCCATGGATCGCTGGCGCAAGTTCGATCCGGCGCGCCAGTCGGCCATGATCGCGGCGGTCCGGAAACTGCAGGCGTCGGCGCAGCTGTCGCCCGACGTAAGCGAAATCCTCGACAGGACCCGAGGCGACGCCGAATCCCCAGACCGGCCATCGGAGATATCCTGAATGTCCAGAATCAGCCTGACCCAGTACCTGGTCGAGAAGCAGCGCGAGAAGGGCCTGATACCCGCCGAGCTGCGCCTCCTGATCGAGGTCGTCGCGCGCGCCTGCAAGCGCATCAGCTTCGCCGTCAGCAAGGGCGAGCTCGCCGGGGTGCTCGGCGAGGCCGGCACCGACAACGTGCAGGGCGAGCACCAGAAGAAGCTCGACGTCATCGCCAACGAGGTCCTACTCGAGGCGAACGAATGGGGCGGCAACCTCGCGGCGATGGCCTCCGAGGAGATGGATCATTCCTACCCGATCCCGCACCGCTATCCCCGCGGCGAGTTCCTGCTGCTCTTCGATCCGCTCGACGGCTCGTCGAACATCGACGTCAACGTCTCGATCGGCACCATCTTCTCGGTGCTGCGCATGCCCGATGATGTGGCCGACCCGAAGGACGAGCACTTCCTGCAGCCCGGCAACCGCCAGGTCGCGGCAGGCTACGCGGTCTATGGCCCCTCGACGCAGCTGGTCCTCACCGTGGGCGACGGCGTGGCCGAGTTCACGCTCGATCGCGACATCGGCAGCTGGTGGCTCACCGGCAACAACCTGGTCATCCCGGCCGATACGCGCGAGTACGCGATCAACGCATCGAACCGCCGGCACTGGATGCCACCGGTGACGCGCTACATCGAGGAGCTCGAGGCGGGCAGCCAGGGGCCGCGCGGCAAGGACTTCAACATGCGCTGGGTGGCCTCGATGGTGGCCGACATCCACCGCATCATCAGTCGTGGCGGCATCTTCATGTATCCGCGCGACCAGCGCGAGCCCGACAAGCCGGGCAAGCTTCGCCTCATGTACGAGGCCAATCCGATGGGCTGGCTGATCGAGCAGGCCGGGGGCGCGGCCACCGATGGCACCCGGCGCATCCTCGACATCGAGCCCGACAAGCTGCACCAGCGCGTCGCGGTCTTCATGGGATCGAAGAACGAGGTCGAGCGCGTCACCTCGTACCACCGCGAGTAGCCCGGCTCAGGCAACCGGGTCGGGCGCCGCCTCCAGGTCGTAGTGGACGCGGCGCATGGTGGGGTCCTCGGGGTCCATCGCGATCCTGAAGCCCACCGAGCGCATCAGGCGCAGCATGCCGCGGTTCTCCCCGAGCACGTAGCCGTCGACCCGGCGCAGGCCCTTCGCCCGCGCCGCCTCGATGATCGCCTGCATCAGCTGCGTGCCCAGCCGCCTGCCCTGGAAGGCGTCGTCGATCGCGATCGCGAACTCGCACGTCTCGCCGTCGGGATTGAGCAGATAGCGCACCACGCCGATGATGCGCTCGCCGTCGGCGCGCTCTTCCTCCGAGGCCATGTCCTGCGGCCGCAGCACCGCGAGCAGGGCCAGTTCACGGTGATAGTCGACCTGGGTGTAGCGCGCGAGCATGCGCGGCGTGAGCTCGTTCATCGTGGAGATGAAGCGGAAATAGCGCGAGCGGTCCGACAGTCCCCGGACGAAGCGCTGGAGCGCGTTGCCGTCCTCGGGCCGGATCGGCCGCAGCTCGTAGGGCTGGCCGTCGGCCAGGGCCTGCATCCTCGCCAGGTGCCCCGGGTAGGGCAGGATCGCCATGTGGGCATAGCTGCCCGGCCGGTCCGCCGCGCGCCGGCCGAGCACGATCCGGGCATCGACCGCCACCGCCCCGCTGCCATCGAGGATGATCGGATTGATGTCCATCTCGAGGACCTGCGGCAGCTCGCAGACCATCTCGGAGACGCGCACCAGGATGCGCTCGATGGCGAGCATCGCGGCCGGCCAGCTCTCGCGACGACGGGCGATCTCCGCCCCGACGCGGGTCCGGGCGATGACCCGGTCGGCGAGGAAGCGATTGAGCGGGGCGAAGCCGATCGTCGAATCGCGCACCCGCTCGATGGCGGTACCGCCCGAGCCGAAGGCGATGGTCGGCCCGAAGACCCGATCGTGCACGACGCCGACATGGACCTCCAGGCCGTCGTGCGACCGGACCATGCGCTGGACCGAGACGCCGTCGATCACCGCATCGGGCCGGCTGGCGCGCACCCGCTCGAGCATGCCGGCGAACTGCTCGCGCAGGTCGGCCGCGCCGCGGACATCCAGTACGACGCCGCCCACCTCGCTCTTGTGCGTGATGTCCGGCGAGCAGATCTTGAGGACGACCGGGTAGCCGATCGCCGCGGCATGGGCCGCGGCCTCGTCGGCGTCGGCCGCCAGCAGCGTCCGGGTGAGCGGAATGTGGAAGGCGGCCAGCAGCGCCTTGGAGTCGATCTCGGTGAGCACCTCGCGCCCCTGCGCCAGCGCGGAAGCGACCAGCGCCCTCGCGCCCTCGAGGTCGGGCGCCTGCAGGCCGGAGAGCGAGCGCGGCACCTCCTGCAGCAGCAGCTGGTTCTGGTAGAAGGCGACTACGGTGGCGAACGCGTCGACGGCCGACTCCGGCGTGCTGAACGACGGCAGGCCGGCGTCGTCGAGCGTGTCGCGATGGGGCATGACGGCGGCCCCGCCCAGCCAGCAGGTGAACACCGGCTTGCGTGCCTTGGCACCGGCCGCGCCGACCGCCGCGGCGATCCCGGCCGAGTCGATGCCGACCGCGGGCGAATGGATCACGAGGATGCCGTCGACGCTCGGGTCGGCGGCGACGATGGCGATGGCCCGCTCGTGGTCGGCGGGGGTCGCGTCGATGCCGAGCACGAGCGGGTTTGCCGGGTTGGCGCGCGGCAGCCTTTCGGCCAGCGCCTCGGTCGTCTCGCCCGAGAAGCGTGCCATCCCGAGCCCCTGGAAATGCACCTGGTCCGCGGTGACCAGGGCCGGGCCGCTGCCATTGGCGATGAGCGCGATGCGACTGCCGAGCGGCCAGCGCGCCGAGGCGAGATAGCGCGCCGAAGTGAACATCTGGGTGAACAGCTGCAGTTCGACCGCGCCGGAACGGCGCAGGGCCGCCGAATAGATCGCATCGGACCCGACGATCGCGCCCGAATGGGTGCGCACCCGGCGCTCCTCCGGCGCCTTGCGCCCACCGCGCAGCACCACCACCGGCTTGACCGTGGCGAGCGCGCGCATCGCGCTCATGAACTTGCGCGCGTCGTGCACCGCTTCGAGGTAGAGCACCACCGACTTGGTGCGGGTGTCGTTGGCGAGGAAGTCGAGCACGTCGGGCAGGTCGACGTCGGCTTCGGCCCCCAGCGAGGCGACGAGCGAGAAGCCGATCAGGGTACCCGCCGACCAGTCCATGATCGAGGCCGCCAGCGCGCCGGACTGCGACACCAGGGCGACGTTCCCGGCATTGGGCAGCGGGCCGAGGCGTCCCGCATTGAGGCCCACCGCCGGCCGGATGAAGCCGAGGGTCGCCGGCCCGAGCAGGCGCAGGCCGCGGCTGCGGGCGAGCGCGCGCCAGCGCTCGCGCTGGCCGGCATCGGCGCGTCCCTCGAGCGCCACCGCGGCCGTGGCACCGCGGGCGGCGGCGAGTTCGATCGCTTCCCCGGTCCGGTCGGAATCGTCGACGCGGATCACGGCCAGGAGGCCGGACCGCTCGCCCGACGAGGACCGAACAGCGCCGGCAGGCATCAGCTCGCCGCCTGCCTGCCGGGCGTCGGTCGCCGGCGCGATCGCCGTCGCACCGGGCGCGGGCCGCGGCTCGTGACCGCCCGGGGCAAGGCGATGGACCGGCACCTCGCCGAAGGCGGCGCGCAGGCCGCCGACCAGGGATGCGAACCACGGATCGCGGTCCGGATCCGCCTCGGTGACGACGCAGACGGCGGCCGGCTCGAACAGGGGGCTGAGGTAGTGGCGATTGTCGTACACGGCGATCGGCGCTCAGTCGAGTCCGGCCAGCACGCGAACATGCGTTTCCACGCATCGCGCCAGCGCCGCGATCGCGTAGCCGCCTTCGAGCATCGAGACCACCCGGCCCTCGCAACAGGCCTCGGCGATGCCGACGATCCGCCGGACCAGCCATTCGTAGTCTTCGTCCGTCCAGCCCATCTGGCTCATGTCGTCCTCGCGATGCGCATCGAAGCCGGCCGATACCACGATGAGCTGCGGATCGAACGACAGCAGCGCCGGAATCCAGCGTTCCTCCACCGCCGTGCGCAGGGCGCCGCCGTCGGAATAGGCCGGCAGCGGCACGTTGCACATGTTGCGTCCCCTCGCGATCTCGCCGTTGAATGGATACAGCCCGCTCTGGAAGGACGACACCATCAGCACGCGATCGTCGTCGGCCAGGATGTCCTCGGTACCGTTGCCGTGGTGGACATCGAAATCGACCACCGCGACGCGCTCGAGCCCCCGCACGGCGAGTGCGTGGCGCGCGGCGATCGCCACGTTGTTCAGGAAGCAGAATCCCATCGCCTGGCTGCGCGCGGCATGGTGGCCCGGGGGGCGGACATTGCAGAAGGCGCGATCGACCTCGCCGCCCAGGACAAGGTCGACGGCCAGCACGCCGGCGCCGGCCGCATGAAGGGCCGCCTCCAGGGTGTGCGGATTCATCGCGGTATCGGGATCGACCTGGTGCAGGCCGTTCGCCGGCGCCATCGCCCGCAGTTCCGCGAGATAGCGGGCGCTGTGGGCGCGCAAAATCTGCTCGTCGGTGGCCGGCGGGGCCTCGTGGGCCGACACGAAATCGAGCGTACCGCGCATCAGCAGCCGATCGGCGATCGCTGCGCTGCGCTGCGGACATTCCGGATGATGCGCACCCATCTCGTGCTCGAGCGAGCTCGGGTGGCTGATGTAGGCGAGCTTCACGTCTGCTCCTTCGCGACCGGGCAACGGCGGATGGCCGGCGACCGGGTCGGATAAACTGCCCGCTTCCCGAAACGCAAGCGGATCCGATGGATCATCCCAGACTTTCGAAGCGAATGAGCGAACTCGGACTCTGTTCGCGGCGCGAGGCGGACGCCTGGATCGCGAATGGCTGGGTGCGGGTCGACGGCAAGGTGGTCGATGTCCTGGGCACACGGGTCGCCCCGGACGCCCGCATCGACATCTCGGCGGCGGCGCGGCACGAGCAGGTCGCAAGGGTGACGATCCTGCTGCACAAGCCGATCGGCTTCGTCTCGGGCCAGCCCGAGCCCGGCTACCGGCCAGCGATCGAACTCGTCGACGGCGCCAATCGCTGGTCGGGCGACCGCGCGCCGATTCGCTTCGCCCCCGGCCAGCGACGCGGCCTCGCCCCGGCGGGCCGGCTCGACATCGACTCGACCGGCCTGCTCGTGCTGACGCAGGACGGCCGCATCGCGCGACTGCTGGTCGGCGGCGACGGCTCGATCGAGAAGGAATACCTGGTCCGCGTGCGGGGGCGCATCGCCTTCGACGGGCTGCAGAGACTGCGCCATGGCCTGCGGCTCGACGGCGTCGAACTGCGACCCGCCAAGGTTTCCTGGCAGAACGAGGACCAGCTGCGCTTCGTCCTGCGCGAAGGACGCAAGCGCCAGATCCGGCGAATGTGCGAACTGGTCGGCCTCGAGGTCGTCGGCCTCAAGCGCGTGCGCATCGGCCGTGTCGCGCTCGGGGCCCTGCCCCCGGGGCAATGGCGCTATCTCGGACCCGGCGAGCGCTTCTGATGCCATCGCGGCGGCCCGCGCCGCGCTGCATCGCCCATGCGCGTGGTGAAATACCCGTCCGCGGCCCGAGCGGCCACCATCGATGGAGGATGCCATGGGAAAGCAGACAGCCGGAATTGCCCGGGTACTGGCCCTGATCCCGGCGCTGGCACTGGTCGCAGCGCTCGCGGCCTGGAGCCCACCCGCCCTAGCGCAGGCCGGCGCAGGCGGTGCGGCGGCCGACGCCGCGAAGGTGGTCGTCCAGGTCAGTGACAGCGATCCCAAGCGATGGGGGCTCGCCCTCAGCAACATCCACAACCTGCAGGCCGCACTCGGGGCGGACAAGGTCGACATCATGCTCGTCACGTTCGGGCCGGGCGTCGACATGGTCATGTTCGATTCGATCGTCGCCAACCGGTTAGCGAGCGCCCTCGATTCCGGCGTGCGCATCGTCGCCTGCGAGAACACGCTGACGAGTCGCCAGATCGACACCGAGGACATGCATCCGGGCGTCGGGCTCGTGACCTCTGGCGTGGCCGAGATCGTCGAGCTGCAGCGCCGTGGCTGGAGCTACCTGCGCCCCTGAGGCCGGGCCACGACCCATGTCGAGTTCCTCGCAGCATGCTTCCCGATTCGACCTCGCCGGCCTCTCCCCCGCCTGGTTCGGCATGGTCATGGCCACCGGGATCGTGGCCATCGCGGCCTGGCAACACGGACTGGTGATTCTCGCGGGCGGCCTGTTCACGCTGAACGTCGGCGCGTACATCGTGCTGTGGCTGCTCTACCTGCTGCGGCTGCTGCGGCACCCCTCCGAGGTCGCGGCCGACATCGCCGACCACATGGCGAGCCCCGGCTTCTTCACCGCGGTGGCCGCATCGGGCGTGCTCGGCTCCGAAGTCCTGCTGCTTGTCGGCAACGAGGCCGTCGCGATGTTCCTGTGGCTCGTCGCCATCGCCCTGTGGCTGCTGCTGACCTACGGCATCCTCACGACATTGATGACCCGGCAGGCCAAGCCGACGCTCGATCGCGGCATCCATGGCGGCTGGCTGCTGGTCGTGGTGGCGACCCAGTCGATCGCCGTGCTGGGCGCGCTGCTGGCCGCCCATGCGGACACGTCCTGGCGGCTGCAGCTGGAGTTCTTCGCGCTGTCCATGTGGCTGTGCGGCGGCATGCTCTACATCTCGATCGCGACGCTCATCATCTACCGCTGCCTCTACTTTCCCGTGGCGCCGGGCGACCTGACGCCGCCCTACTGGATCGGCATGGGCGCGATGGCGATCTCGACGCTCGCGGGCGCACTGCTCGGCATGAACGCGTCCGACGCCCCGTTCCTGCTGTCGCTGCGGCCCTTCATCAACGGCCTCACCCTTCTCTACTGGGCGGTCGGCACCTGGTGGATACCCCTGCTCGTGGTGCTCACGCTCTGGCGCCATGTGCGCCGGCGCTTTCCGCTGCGCTACGACCCGCTCTACTGGAGCGCCGTCTTCCCGCTGGGCATGTATGCCGCCTGCACCTTCGAGATGGCCCATGCCATGGAGCTCGAGTTCCTCAACTGGGTGCCGAGCGTCTTCCTCGGCGCCGCCCTGGCCGCCTGGACGGCGGCCTTCATCGGCGTCCTGCGCCAGCTCGCCGGCCGCGTGTTCGGCCGCAATCCCGTCGGCTCCTGACCAGCCGCGACCCCCTGCTCCCCGGGAGCAGGTCACGACCTCTCGCGACGATCGCGGCCAGCATCGGGCGCGGAACTTGCTGCGGCCTCCCGGCCGAAACCGTCCGTCAGCCGGGGCTGCAATACCCGAAACAAGGAATGCCCCGGCCGAGGACGGGTCGCCGAGGGAAAGTCGGCGCGCCCGGTTCCTTTGATTGAGGAAGTAGTTCATGACACAAGCATGATGGACGGGGCATTCTGACCGACGAGTGGCGCCCTGCTCCGGCAGCCGGGGCGTGCCGTTCGTCGCACGGGGAAACCCGCCTGAGAGCCGAGCCCTCCGCCCGGCCTCTCGCTGAGGAGATCGAAACCAGATGAGAAAGAACGCAACACACATGGCGGTGGCCATTGCCGTCCTGTTCGGCATGGCGGCCTGCGGGGGCGGGGGCGGCTCCGATCCCGCGACCGTCACCGATCCGGACACTTCGACGCCGACCGACCCCGGCACCCCGACGGATCCCGGCACCCCGACGGATCCCGGCACCCCGACCGATCCGGGCACCCCCACGGATCCGGGCACCCCGCCCGACCCGGGCGTCGCCACCAAGGCGGTCAGCGGCACCCTGGCGCCCACCGCGGAAGGCGCGACCGTCTGCCTCGACGACAACCGCAACCTCGCCTGCGACACCGGCGAATGGTCCGCGATCGTCGGTGCCGGCGGCAGCTACACCCTGGACGTGCCCGAGGACACCGTGCTGGCGGAGAACCTGATCGTCGGCCAGTTCGCCGCCGACTCCCAGTACGCCGCGCCGGCCCACAACGACATGGTCCCGCCCGCGCCGTTCACCCTGGCGACACCCGCCAGCGAAGCCTCGCAGATGGGGGCGCTGAGCACCCTGGTCGCCATACGGCTGCAGGCCAATCCCACGCTTACGCCGGAAGAGGCCCTGG
>DAIMFM010000097.1:0-2765 GCA_036724585.1 Burkholderiaceae bacterium
GCCTAGATTGGCGGCCACCGCGCGGCCGATCGCGCCGCCGGAGCTCACCACGAGGATGCGATCCTCGCGTCCCGTATCGCTGGCCGCGGCGGCAAGGCCGGCGGCGAGCCGCTCGCCGAACTCCATCCAGGTCTCGGGCACGTCCTCCAGTCCGGTGTCCGCCCAGTGGTTCATCGCGCGTCGGAAGGTCTGCCAGTAGTCCTTGTAGTCGGCACGCTGGTGCTCCACGGGTGAGCGACCCTTGGTGAATGCCGAGTAGATGGGGCCGGCGTGGTATTCGTCGAAGCCCGGATGGACGATGGGCTCGATGGTCTCGCCCATGGCGGACAGGATGCCCGTCGCCGTGTCGCGCTGGCGCGCGAGCGTGCCGCAGAGCACGCGCGAGAACGCGAGGCCGCGCTCGGCGAAGTACTCGCCCAGCCAGCGTGACTGCTGCCGGCCCAGTTCGGACAGGCGGTCGTAGTCTTCGGTACCGAACGAAGCCTGGCCGTGGCGCACGAGGTAGATCAGGGACATCGGGAGGATCGGGTCGCAAGCATGGGATGCGCTATTCTAGTTTGGAGGGCCCGATCGATCGGGCGCACACAGCAACGGAGACGAACTTGCATCCCAGCCTGCACGCCCGCCGCGCGCCCGACCGGATCGCGTACCGCATGGCCGATTCCGACGAGGCGGTCACCTACCGGCAACTCGACGAGGCATCGAACCGCTTCGCGCAGCTCCTGCGCGCAAGCGGCATCGGCCCGGGCGAGCACATCGCCCTCATGGTCGAGAACCATCCGCGCTTCTACGAGATCTGCTGGGGCGCGCAGCGCGCGGGCGCGATCTACACCGCGATCAGCACCCGGCTCAGCGCCGACGAGGCGGCCTACATCGTCAACGACTGCGGCGCGAAGCTGTTCGTGGGCTCGAGGAAGCTCGCCCCGGTCGCCGCCCGGCTGCCCGCCCTGGCGCCGGCGGTCGAGCGCTGGCTGATGCTCGACGGCTCCGTCGACGGCTTCGAGTCATGGGAGGCGGCAATGGCCGCCCAGCCCGCCACCCCGATCGCCGACGAAGTGGCGGGCAGCGACATGCTGTATTCCTCGGGGACCACCGGCCGCCCGAAGGGCGTGAGCATGCCCTTCGAGCGCGAGCCGATCGACGCGACCTCGCCGCTGCTCGAAGTCAGCCGCAAGCTCTACGGCATGGACGAGAACACCGTCTATCTCTCGCCCGCGCCGCTCTACCATGCGGCGCCGCTGCGCTTCAACATGTCGGTCATGCGCCTCGGCGGCACCAGCGTGATCATGGAGAGCTTCGATCCCGAGCGCTATCTCGCGCTGGTCGAGAAGCACCGGATCACCCATACCCAGTTGGTGCCGACCATGTTCGTGCGGATGCTCAAGCTCCCCGAGGAAGTCCGCGCCCGCTACGACGTCTCCTCGCTCAAGTGCGCGGTGCATGCGGCGGCGCCGTGCCCGGTGCCGGTCAAGCAGCAGATGATCGACTGGTGGGGCCCGATCCTGTGGGAGTACTACGCCGGCACCGAAGGCAATGGCATGACCCTGGTCGACTCGCCGACCTGGCTCGAGCATCCCGGCACGGTGGGGCGGGCGGTGGTCGGCAAGCTGCGCATCTGCGACGACGACGGCAACGAGTTGCCGGCCGGCGAGCAGGGCACGATCTACTTCTCGGACGGCCGGTCGTTCAGGTACCACAACGATCCCGAGAAGACGGCGCAGTCCACCAACGCCCGGGGCTGGACCACGCTGGGCGATGTCGGCTACGTGGACGAGGAAGGCTTCCTCTACCTCACGGACCGCAAGGCCTTCATGATCATCTCGGGCGGGGTGAACATCTATCCGCAGGAAGCCGAGAACGTGCTCGTCATGCACCCGAAGGTAGCCGACGTCGCGGTCTTCGGCGTCCCGAACGAGGAATTCGGCGAGGAGGTCAAGGCGGTCGTCCAGCCGCGCGACATGCGCGACGCCACACCCGAGTTCGCCGCCGAGCTGATCGCCTGGTGCCGCGAGCGGCTCGCGCACATCAAGTGCCCGAAGTCGGTCGACTTCGAGGCGGAACTGCCGCGGGCGCCGACCGGCAAGCTCTACAAGCGCGAGCTGCGCGACCGGTACTGGAAGGGGCGCGACGCCCGGATCTGATCCGGCACCCGACCCGGGCGCACGAGCGCCGGCCTATACGGCGCCGGCCTCGCGCAGGGCGGCGATCTCCGCGGCGCCATAGCCGAGCCCGGCGAGGATCTCGTCGGTGTGCTCGCCGAGCGTGGGCGGCCGGCTGTGGATGCCGGTCTCCGATTCCGACAGCCGGACCGGCACGGCGGCCAGCGGCGCCGGGCGCTGCAGACCGGGAAAATCGGTGGGGTGGAACAGGCCCAGCGCGGCGGCCTGCGGATGGCCGAGCGCCTGCTGGGCCGAGAGGACGGGGCCCGACGGGATCTTCGCCTCGCCGAGCAGGCGCACGACCTCGTCGGTCGCGCGTTGCGCGCACCACTCGCGCATGGCTTCGTCGATCGGGCCGGCGTTGCGGCCCCGGGCATCGTCGTCGGCGAAGCGCGGATCGTCCAGCATGGCTTCCTGCCCGACGAGCCTTGCCCAGCGGCGGAACAGCGGCTGGCCCACGACCTGGACCAGCACGAAGCCGTCGCGCGTCGGGTAGATGTTCACCGGCGCGGCCGTCTGGCCGAGATTGCCGGTGGGGCGCCGGTCGGCCTCGATGGTCGCCTGCTCGATGAGCATGCTGCTGGTCGTGGCGAGCGCGGTGCCCAG
>DAIMFM010000097.1:2775-8149 GCA_036724585.1 Burkholderiaceae bacterium
CACCTGCTGGCCGCGGCCGGTCTGCTGGCGTGCCATCAGCGCTCCCATCGTGCCGAAGGCGCAATGCAGGGCGGTGCCGAAGTCGACCCAGTTGACCGCCGCCCGGTAGGGCTCGCCCGGCTGGCCGGTCATGTAGACCGCGCCGGACATCGCCTGGCCCACGCCGTCAAAGCCGACGTAGCCGGCCATGGGACCGGTGGGGCCGTAGGCGGAACTGGTGGTCAGGATGATGCGCGGGTTGATCGCGGCGAGGCTGTCGTAGTCGATGCCCATCGAGGCCAGGGTCGCGGCCGGGAGGTTCGCCACCACCACGTCGGCCCGCTCGACCAGGCGGCGGACGATCTCGCGGCCGCCGGCACTCGAGGGATCGAGCGTGAGCGAACGCTTGTTGCGGTTCATCTGGAGATAGAGCGCGCCCTCGCCGCGGTCGGAGACCGGGCCGACGAAACGGTCCTCGCTGCCCCCGCGCTTGTCGATGCGGATCACGTCCGCCCCGAACTCCGCGAGCAGCGCCGCGCAGTACGGCCCCGCAATGTAGCGACCGAAATCGAGTACCTGGACGCCGGCCAGTGGTCCCGTCATGACTGCCTCCTCCGCATGCAGAGCCGGCAGTCTAGCAGCGCCGGCGTCAGCGCCCGGCGGCCGCCGCGTACGGGAGCGGCTCGTCCTCCTTCGCGATCCGTGCCCGGATGTGCGCGAGCGCCTCGTCGACCTGGTCGACCAGGACCAGGCAGATGTCGCCGGGCCCGATCCGCGACAGGGCCACGTCGATCGCGCGGAACTCGCCCTTGACCTCGATCACCTCGCCGCGTACCCGGCCGGTGAGTCCCTCGCGCAGCAGCGCGATCACCTCGCCGTCCGCGCGTCCGCGCTGGCACTGGTCCTCGTAGAGGATGAAGTCCTCGAAGCAGTTCGCCAGCAGGGCGGTCTGGCCGCGAATGTCCTCGTCGCGGCGGTCGCCGGCCCCACTGATCACCACGCTGCGCCGACGCCCGTCCATCGCGCCGACCGCATCGACCAGGGCGCCCATTGCATCGACGTTGTGGCCGTAGTCCGCAATGACGGTGGCGCCGTACCAGTCGAGGCAGTTGAAGCGGCCCGGGGCGTTGTCGCTCTCGTTGTCGAATCGCTCCAGCGCGCGCTGCACCTGCCCCCAGTCCATGCCGAGCGCCCAGGCCGCGCCGAGCGCCGCCATCACGTTCTCGACCTGGAAGCGGATGCGCCCGCCACCGGTGAGCGCGATGCCGGCCATGTCGATCTCGCCGCGCCATTCGCCGAAGCTGCCGACGATCCGCGTGCCCTCGACATGGAGGGTGCGCTGGCCGCGCGCCCGGTGGGTGGCGAGCACCGGATGCCGCGGGTCGCGCGCGAAGAAGATCACCGCGCCCGGGCAGGTGTCCGCCATGGCGGCCACCAGGGGGTCCGTCGCATTGAGCACGGCGGCGCCGGTGCGCGCGACGTGGTCGACGATCACGCGCTTGACGGCGGCGAGTTCCTCCACGCTGGCGATGTGGTTCAGGCCGATGTGGTCCCCGCGGCCGATGTTCGTCACGACCGCGACGTCGCAGCGATCGAAGGCGAGTCCTTCGCGCAGCAGCCCGCCGCGGGCGACCTCGAGGACGGCGGCATCGGTGTCGGGGTGCATCAGCACGTTGCGGGCACTGCGCGGCCCGCTGCAGTCGCCGGTATCGATCGTGTGGCCGCCGACATGGACGCCGTCGGTGCTGGTGAAGCCCACCCGCCGGCCGCTCGCCGCCAGGATGGCGGCCACCAGGCGCACCGTCGTCGTCTTGCCGTTGGTCCCCGTGACGGCGACCAGGGGAATGCGGGCGTCGTCGCCCGGGGCGAACATGGCTTCGATGATCGCTTCGCCCACCGCCCGGGGCTTGCCGTAGGACGGCGAGAGATGCATGCGCAGGCCCGGGGCGGCGTTGACCTCGACCACGCAGCCGCCGGTCTCGGCGAGCGGCCGCCTCAGGGTCTCCGCGACGACGTCGATGCCGCAGATGTCCAGGCCGACCGCAAGGGCCGCGTCGACCATGCGGGCCGCGACCTCGGGATGGAGCTCGTCGGTCACGTCGGTGGCCGAGCCGCCGGTGCTGAGGTTGGCGTTGTCGCGCAGCACGACGCGAACCCCCGTCGGCAGGACGGAGTCCGGCGTGAAGCCCTGCAGGCGGATGCGCCCCTCGGCGATGTCGTCGAGGCGGATGCGGGTGAGGGAGGTCGCATGGCCGTCGCCGCGCCGGGGATCGGCATTGACCTTGGCTACGAGTTCGACGTTGGTATGGCGGCCGTCGCCGACCACGCTCGGCGGGTCGCGGCGCGCCGCGGCGACGACGCGCCCGCCGACGACGAGCACGCGGTAGTCGTGCCCCGGGACGTAGCGCTCGACGATGACGTCGTCGTCGAAGCGGCGTGCCGCGGCGAATGCGGCGGCGATCTCGGTGCGCGTTTCGGCGCCCACGGTCACGCCCTTGCCCTGGTTGCCGTCGCGCGGCTTGACCACCACCGGCAGGCCGATCTCGCCGGCCAGCGCCCAGGCGTCATCGACGTCCGCGCAGCTGCGCCCCGCCGGCACGGGCACGCCGGCCGCCGACAGCAGCTTCTTCGTGAGCTCCTTGTCCTGCGCGATCGTCTCGGCGATGGCGCCGCTGCGATCGGTCTCGGCGGCCTGGATCCGGCGTTGCCGGCTGCCCCAGCCGAGCTGCACCAGGCTGCCTTCGGTCAGGCGATGGCAGGGAATGCCGCGCGCGACGGCCGCTGCCACGATCGACCCGGTGCTGGGCCCGAGCCGCAGATCCTCGTCGAGCTCGCGCAGCCGGGCGAGCGCCCCGGCGAGGTCGAAGGGGAGGTCTTCGCGAGCCGCGGCACAGAGCCTGGCGGCGAAATCCATCGCCTCGCGGCCGACGGCCTCCTCCGTGTACTCGACGACGACATGGAAGACGCCGGCCGCGCCGGTCGCGACCGTGCGGGAGAAGGAGACCGGGCAGCCGGCATGCGCCTGCAGGCCCAGCGCCGCGAGCTCGAGCAGCTGCGCCATGCCGAGGTCCTGCTGGTCGGGGTAGGCCCGCAGCGGGCCGATGCCGGGGAATCGCTCGGCGATCCGGGATTCGATGCCGGGCAGCCGGCGCAGCGAGGTCTCCGTCGCGTCGCAGTGGACGGTCGCCTCGATCGCGGTTCGGGAGGTCCACCGGTTGGGCCCGCGCAGGGCGCGTATTCGCTCGATTTCCATCGTCGTTCGTCTGTTGTCGTCAGCGCGCCGCGGTGGCCACCGACAGGTACGGCTTCGTGCCGCGGTCGTCCTGCCGATCGGGCTCCCGATCGGCATCGAAGGTATCGAATCCGGTGCGCATGACCTCGGGCGCGATGCCCAGCGCGACGGCACAGGCCGCTGCCGCGAGCGCGGAGGCGGTATCGACGCCGCGCCGCGCGCAGCGCGCGAGCGTCGCCGGCTCGAGCAGGGTGACGCCCCGTTCGCCGCCGGCCAGGACGAGCCGGCCGTCGCGCAGGTGGACCGCCTGGCCGCCATCGCGGCAGTGGCGCTCCAGGGCGTGCCCCTGCGGATCGCCGCCGTAGAGGATGACCTCGCCGTCGCAGAGCTCGCTCATCTCCAGCACGGCCGGGTCATCGGCATTGAGGACCGCCGCGCCGCTCGCGAGCACGACGTCGACCTGGGTGCGCAGCGCCCGCCAGGCCTGCTCGGTGCTGGTGACGTCGAACTGCTCGAGCCCGGGCTCGAGGCTCACGTCGGTGACGAGGCCGACCAGGCAGCGGTCGTAGGGCAGGCCGTCGGCAAGGATGTCGGCGCAGCGATGGGTGAAGACGGCGCCTTCGACCGTGGGGTTCATCAGCAGCAGGTTGCCGGCGTCGTAGCTGGCCGGGGCGGCATGGCCGAGGCGGCGCTCGCCGATGAACAGGCCGTCCTCGCAGGCGAGTCCCACCTTGCGGCCCTGCAGCTGCATCAGCCAGGCGACGAGCCGCGCGATGCGTGCGGTGTCGCGCGTGCCGCTGATGCCGACGATCGGGATGCGCCCGTCGGCTCCGTGGTCGAACAGGTGCTCGACGATGGCTTCGCCGACCGGCCGCGGCCGGCCTTCGGCGGGCAGCAGGTGCATCAGCAGGCCCGGGCCGGCATTGACTTCCACGATGGCCCCTGCCTGCTCGGGCAGGGGCTTGCCGATGTCGGTGGCGACTAGGTCGATGCCGGCGATGTCGAGTCCGATCACACGGGCGGCGAGCGCCGCGACCCGCGCGACCTCGGGATGGACCCGGTCGGTGACATCGAACGCCACGTTGCCGTTGCGCTGGACCAGGACCTCGCGCCCGGCCTCCGGCACCGACTCCGGCGTGAGGCCCTGGCGTGCGAGTTCGGCGCGGGCCGGGGAATCGATGCCGACCGGGTTGAGCGGATGGTTCTCGGTCCGGCCGCGGCGCGGATCGGAATTGAGCTGCGTCGCGATCAGTTCGAGCACGGTGGCGCGCCCGTCGCCGATCACGCTGGCGGGCTCGCCGCGGGCGGCGGCGACGACCCGGTTGCCGACCACGAGCAGGCGGTGCTCGTTGCCGGGCACGAAGCGCTCGATGATGACGCCGCTGCCTTCCTCGGCCGCGATGCGCCAGGCCGACTCGATCTCCTCGCGACGATCCAGGCAGGTGAACACGCCGCGGCCATGGTTGCCGTCCACCGGCTTGACCACGACCGGCAGCCCGATCGACCGGGCGACGTCCCAGGCCTGTTCGACATCCTCGACCAGCTCGCCCTCGGGCACCGGCACGCCGCAGCTGGCGAGCAGTCGCTTGCTGAGGTCCTTGTCGCGCGAGATGCTCTCCGCGATCGCGCTGGTGCGGTCGGTCTCGGCGGTCCAGATCCGGCGCTGGTTGGCGCCATGGCCGAGCTGGACCAGGTTGCCTTCGTTCATCCGCGTCGCCGGGATGCCGCGCGCGACGGCGGCATCGACGATGCAGGCGGTGCTCGGGCCGAGGCAGTGGCGATCGGCCAGCACGCGCAGGCGCTCGACGGCCGCGCCGACGTCGAAGGCGCGATCCTCGATGGCCGCCATCAGCAGCTCGCGCGCCTCGTGCAGGGCGGCCTCGCCCACGGCCGGTGGCGCCGAGCCGATCACCACCTTGTAGACGCCGCGTCGGGAGGTCTCGCGGGCGCGGCCGAAGCCGGCCGAGACCCCGGCGAGCTCGAGCAGCTCGAGGCTGAGGTGCTCGAGGATGTGGCCCGGCCAGGTGCCGTCATGCAGGCGCTTGAGGAAGCCGCCGCGTTCGCCGATGCTGCAGCGGTGCTCGACCAGGGTGGGGACCCAGGCCGCGAGTCGTTCGGGCAGGCCGTCGATCAGGTTCGAGGGAAAATCCTCGAGGTCATGGA
>DAIMFM010000097.1:8232-10590 GCA_036724585.1 Burkholderiaceae bacterium
TCTTGTTCATTCAAGGACCTCGCCCGGACGCGAACGCACGCCGCAGCCGTCGGCACGGTTCGGTTCAGTCCGGTAACAGGGGAGAGCGCCGTCAGCTCGGGTAGGGCCCGGACGGGCCGCTTCGGCATTTGGCTTTGGCTGGGGTAATCTCGCGAATCGGGCGAAGCTTACCGCAGCGGCAGACAAGTTGCATGGCTCTTCGTTCCAGCTTTCCCGGCCACCCCCCGAACCCGCCGCGAGCCCCCGACGGACATAGTGATCCAGGACGCCAGACTCTCTTCCGAGCCGCCCCTCCACCCCGGCGAGCGGGTGCTCGGACGCCTCGAAATCGACTTCGATCCGGCGGGCCGCTTCGCACAGGGGGAACTGCTGCTGCCCGACCGGCGGCTCCTCGCCCGCGGCGGCGGGTCCCCCGCCTGGGACGCCATCGAGCTGGGCCCGGAGCTGCGGCTGCGACTGTCCGACCATGCCGGCGTGGGAACGCTCGAGCTCCATGGGCCCGAGGCCCGCATCGGGCGCTGGCGCTACCTGATGCGTCGCCAGGAGCAGGCGGCCGAGTTCGCCGACCTCGCCCGCCAGCGGCTTGCCGGCGTCGAGCGCGAACTCGAACCCGGCCCGCACTGCGCCGCATGCGGCGCCCTCCTGGCGTACTCGGGCGCCCCGTGCCCGGCCTGCGATGCGGCCGAACCCGTGCAGGACACCGCGCCGGCCACCTGGACGCTGTTTCGCCTGTGGCGCTTCGCCCGGCCGTACCGGCGCTCGCTCGCCATCGGCTTCGTCCTGACGCTGGCCTCGACCGCGGCGACCCTGGTGCCACCCTACCTGACGATGCCACTGATGGACGACGTGCTGATCCCGTTCCAGAACGGCCAGCCCATCGATACCGGGCTCGTCGGCATGTACCTCGGCGGCCTGCTGGCGGCTGCGCTGCTCGCCTGGGGACTGGGCTGGGCGCGCACCTACATCCTGGCGCTGGTCAGCGAACGGATCGGCGCCGACCTGCGCACCGCGGCCTACGACCACCTGCTGTCGCTGTCGGTCGACTTCTTCGGCAGCAAGCGGACCGGCGACCTGATCGCACGGATCGGTTCCGAGACCGACCGGATCAACGTCTTCCTGTCGCTGCACCTGCTGGACTTCGCCACCGACGTCCTGATGATCACCATGACCGCGGTCATCCTGGTGTCGATCGATCCCTCGTTGGCGCTCGCCACGCTGCTCCCGCTGCCCTTCATCGTCTGGCTCATCCACCTGGTGCGCGAGCGCCTGCGGACCGGGTTCGAGAAGATCGACCGGGTCTGGGCGCAGGTGACCAGCGTGCTGGCCGACACCATTCCCGGCGTGCGGGTCGTCAAGGCCTTCGCCCAGGAGCGGCACGAGTCGGAACGCTTCGGGCAGGCCAACCAGCACAACCTGCGCGCCAACGACCGCCTCAACCGGACCTGGTCGCTGTTCACCCCGACCGTGTCGCTGCTGACCGAGATCGGCCTGCTCGTGGTCTGGGCCTTCGGCATCTGGCAGATCGCGCACGATCGCATCAGCGTCGGCGTCCTGACCGCGTTCCTCGCCTACATCGGCCGCTTCTATACCCGGCTCGACACCATGAGCCGGATCGTGTCGGTCACGCAGAAGGCGGCGGCCGGGGCCAAGCGCATCTTCGACATCCTCGACCACGTCTCGAGCGTGCCGGAACCGGCCGATCCGGTGCCGCTGGGCCGGGTCGAGGGCCGGCTCGAGCTCGAGGGGGTGGGCTTTCGCTACGGCAACCGGACGGTGCTGCAGGACATCGACCTGCGCGTCGAGCCCGGGGAGATGATCGGCCTGGTGGGCCACAGCGGCTCCGGCAAGAGCACGCTCGTCAACCTCATCCTGCGCTTCCAGGACCCCGTGGCCGGGAGGATCCGGCTGGACGGGACGGACATTCGTGACCTGGGCGTCGCGGATTATCGGCGGCATATAGGCCTCGTCCTGCAGGAATCGTTCCTGTTCTTCGGGACCGTCGCCGAGAACATCGCCTATGGCCGCCCGGACGCCACACGGGCCGAGATCGTCGCCGCCGCGAGGGCGGCGCACGCCCACGACTTCATCCTCCGCCTGCCCCAGGGCTACGACTCGCTGGTGGGCGAACGCGGCCAGTCGCTGTCGGGGGGCGAGCGCCAGCGGGTCGCGATCGCGCGGGCGCTGCTGATCGATCCGCGCATCCTCATCCTCGACGAGGCGACCGCGTCGGTCGACACCGAGACGGAGCAGGAGATCCAGCGGGCGCTCGACAACCTCGTCAAGGGGCGTACCACCATCGCGATCGCGCATCGGCTGTCCACCCTGCAACGCCCCGGCGCGAAAGGCATCCCCTTCTTC
>DAIMFM010000098.1:0-10543 GCA_036724585.1 Burkholderiaceae bacterium
GTCGGCGAGATAGACGGTGGCCTGCAGCACCCTCGTCTTGTCGGTGCCGGCATCCGCCAGCAGTCGATCGATGGTCGCCAGGACCTGGCGGGTCTGCCCCGCCACGTCCTCGGTGGGATCGCTGGCCACCTGGCCGGCAAGATAGACCACCCCCTGGTGGCATACCGCCGCGGCGAAGCGCGAGCCGGGCCTGATGCGTTCGATCGTCATTTGCTCTGCTCCAGGAGGAACCGCTCGACCGTGTCGACCTGGTCGTCCGTGATCAGGGTCGGCGCATGGCCCACCCCCTCGAAATCGACCCGGCGCGCCCGCGGCCCGCGCGCCTGCATCGCGCTGGCGACATCCGCGGCGAGGACATCGGACCGGGCGCCGCGCAACAGCAGCGTGGGCGCGGTGATGGCGTCGTAGAAGGGCCACAGGTCGGTCGCCGGCGGCGACGAGCGAAACGGGATCGCGATCGCGGGATCGTAGTGATAGCCCCAGTGGTCGCCCCGGTTCACGACGAAGTGGCGCGACAGCAGGCGGAACTGCTCGTCGGTGTGCGGCCCGAAGTCGACCATGAGCTCGCGCAAGGCCTTCTCGCCCTGCTCGAAGCTCTCGAACCGGGGATCCTGCCCGACGTAGCCGGCGATGCGCCCGAGGCCCTCGGGGTCGATCGCCGGCCCGATGTCGTTCAGCACCAGGGAGGCCACGGCATTGCCCGGCAAGGCGGCCATGGACATCCCGATCAGCCCGCCCATCGAGGTGCCGATCCAGTGCACCCGCTCGGAGTCGAGCCGGGCGATCAGTGTCGTGCAGTCGGACACGTACTGCGGCACCGTGTACATCGCCGGGTCGATGGCGCGATCGGACCGGCCGCGTCCGATCATGTCGGGGCAGACGACGCGGAAGCGCGAGGCGAGCCGGTCGGCCAGGGCATCGAAATCGCGCCCGTTGCGGGTGAGCCCGTGGACGCAGACCACCGGCGGGCCGCCGTTCTCGCTGCCCCATTCCCAGTAGGCCATGCGGTGCAGGCCCCGCGGATCGGGGCAGGTGACGTATCGCAGCTGCGGTTCGTTCATGCTGGGCTTCCGTGCGCGCACATACAATGGGCTGATCCGTTCAATGCATGTTAGCAGGGGAATCCAATGCTCAAGGACAAGCTCGCGCTGGTGACCGGATCGACCAGCGGCATCGGACTGGCCACCGCGCGGGCACTCGCCGCCGAAGGCGCCGACATCCTCCTCAACGGCTTCGGCAAGGAAGAGGACATCGAGCGGGAGCGCGCGGGAATCGCGAACGAGTTCAAGGTGGACGTGCGCTACGACGGCACCGACCTGACGGACGTCGACGCCATCGAGCGCATGTTCGCCCGGGTCGCGGAGAGCGGGCGCCAGGTCGACATCCTGGTCAACAACGCCGGCATCCAGTACACCGCGAACGTCGAGGACTTCCCCCGTGAACGCTGGGACGCCATCATCGCGCTCAACCTCTCGGCGGTTTTCCATACCGCCCGTTGCGCCCTGCCCGCCATGAAGCGCGCGAACTGGGGCCGCATCATCAATATCGCCTCCGCGCACGGAAAGGTGGCGTCGGTCCAGAAGTCGGCCTACGTCGCCGCCAAGCATGCCGTCGTCGGCCTGAGCAAGGTCATCGCCCTCGAGACGGCGCGCACCGGCGTGACATGCAACGCGATCTGCCCGGGCTGGGTATTGACCGGCCTGGTGCAGCAGCAGATCGACGCCCGCGCGCAGCGCGAGGGCATCAGCGAGGAACAGGCGCGAATCGACCTGCTGTCCGAGAAGCAACCCTCGATCGAGTTCGTGACCACGGAGCAGATCGGCGCCATGGCGGTCTACCTGTGCAGCCCCGGCGCGGACCAGGTGCGCGGCGCGGCGTTCTCGATCGACGGCGGCTGGACGGCCCAGTAGGCGCCGGCGAGGCCGGCCGTGGCGCGGCGGGGGGAAGGCCCGTGTCCACCCGGATCCTCCAGTAGCGCCGGTCCGACAGCCGCCAGCTCGCGATCGCGGGCGGGGCGCCGGGCGCAAGGACTATCCTGATGGTCGCGAGGGCATCGCTGCGCAACAGCGCGATCCCCCGGCGCCGGTACCGCTCCACGACGGCGGCATTCGGGTGCCGGAAGCGGTTGCGGTAGCCGAGCTGGACCACCCCGACGCGCGGCGCCACCGCCATCAGGAAACCGGCGCTCGAGGATGTGGCGCTGCCATGGTGCGGCACCAGCAGCACGTCCGAGCGCAGCCCGGCATCGCCGAAGATCCGCAGCAGTTCCCGCTCGCCCGCGTCCTCGATGTCACCGGCGAGCTGCGCACTGCCGGGGTGGGAGTCGATCCGCAGCACGCAGCTCGAACCGTTGCCGCCGTAGGCCTGGCGCGGCCCGCCCGCCTTGCGTGCCTCGATCCGGTCGGGGCCCGGATGGAGGACCTCGAACTCGACGCCGTCCCATGTCCAGCGCTGGCCGCGGGCGCAGGCCGCGAACCGCGGGTCGGCCGCCACGGGATGCGAGCGGCCGAGCGACCCGAGGATGCTGCCCACCTCCATCCCGCCGAGCACGGACGCGGCCCCGCCGGCATGGTCGTCGTCCTCGTGGGAGACGACGAGGCGATCGACCCGGCCGATCCCGCGGCGGCGCAGCCAGGGCAGCACATGACGGGCGCCGGCGTCGCTGCCCGGCCCGTAGGTGGGCCCGGCGTCATAGAGCATTCGATGGCGATGGGTCTCGACGAGGACCGCGTTGCCCTGCCCCACGTCGATCGCGGTGAGTCGCCAGTGCCCCGGCGGCGGACGCGGATCGGTGCCGACGAGCAGGGGTAGCATGAGGATGCAGGCCTGGCGGCGGGCGATGGGGCGCGTCGGCGCGAGCAGGAAGAAGACCGCCGCCATCGCGGCGATCAGGGCCGGCGCGCCGGGCGCGGCCAGCACCGCGCTCGCGGCGGAGCCGGTGGCGAGCAGCCGCAGCGCCGCGATGAGCAGGCCGGTGACGGCGGCGACCGGCCACAGCAGCAGGCCGCCGGCCTCGGGCGCGATGGCGGCGACGCCGGCACCGGCCAGTGCCAGTGGCGTGACCACCGCCGAGACCAGGGGGATGGCGAAGGCGTTCGCGATCGGGCCGACGATACTCACGGAAGCGAAGAACACGGCGCCCAGCGGAAGCATCGCGATGGTGGCCGCCCATTGGGTCCCGACCGCCTGGCGCCACCATGCCGGCCGCGGCCCGCCGATGTCGCCGTGGAGCACGATCGCCCCTACCGCGGCGAAGGACAGCCAGAAGCCGGCCGACAGCGGCGCCCAGGGATCGGAGGCCACCACCACCGCCGCGGCCAGGGCAAGCACCTCGGCGATGCGGCCGGCGCGCCCCGTGGCCGATGCAAGCGCGGCAGCCGCGAGCATCCAGCAGGTGCGTTGCGCCGGGATGCCCCAGCCGCTGAACAGGCTGTAGGCGAAGGCCAGGGCCAGTGCCGGCCACCACGCGAGCACCGGTGCCGGCCAGCGCTCGAACGCGGCCGGCGCCCGCCGGGCGCAGGCTCCGAGGATGCGGCGACAGGCCCACAATCCCATGGCGGCGAGCATGGTGATGTGCAGGCCGGAGATGGACATCAGGTGGCCGACGCCGGTGCGCTGGTAGACCTGCCAGAGGGCCGGCGATATCGCCGCCTGGTCGCCGACCACCAGGGCCACGAGGGTGCCGGCCGCCTCGCGCTCGTGGCGAGCGAGCACCTGGCCAAGCCGGTCGCGCATCCAGGCGCGGGCCCGCTCGAAGGCAATCAGTATCCCGCGTTCATCGCCGGGCAGGCGGGTGGGCCGTACCGCAGGCGCATGACCGGGGCGGACATAGCCGCGCCCCGCGATGCCTTGCGCCAGCGCCGCAAGCTCGGCATCGTAGCCGCCGGGGTTCAGGACGGCGTGGTTGCGCTTGAGCCGGATCGTGAGCAACCAGCGGCTGCCCGGTCGCGGCGCCTTCGCCCTGGCGCCGCCGAACCAGCGCAGCGCGACGCGCCGGCCGGCGGGGCAGGCCAAGGCAAGCGCATCGGCGCCGGGCGGGAATTCGGCAAGGCGGCAATCCGCGATCCGGAACTTCAGGCTGTGCCCGAAGCTGCCCGCCACCGGCATCGACTCGACATGGCCGGTGACGACGAGGTCGACCCCTTCGATCGCCGGATCGATGCGGGCATCGACGGCGAGCACGGCCCGCCAGAGACAGAAGGCAACGGCCAGGGCCGCGACCCCGGCCGCGCGGCAGGCCGGCCAGCGCGGCAGCAGGCAGGCGGTGCCCAGGATCGCGAGCGCGAGCAGCCAGGCCCCGGGCGGCAAGGCGGGTATGCGATGGGCGGCCAGCGCCGCGGGAACCACCGGCCAGAGCAGCGGCCAGCGTGGCCGGCCCTGACGGCCATGGGCGAGCGCTGCGAGCCGGCCCCGGAGCATGGCAAGGCGGGACATGGCCAAGCCTAGGTGCGCACGCCGCCCTGCGCCTCCGTCCCCTGCCCGATGCATGCGGCCGAGGCCGCGCGGCGAGCCCCTGCGGCGCTAGGCCCGGCCCGCCCGCCCGAGCCGGGGCATCACCCGCTCGGCGTTCGCACTGGTCGCCGTGGCGACCTCGTCGATCGACAGTCCGCGCAGGCGGGCAAGCTCGGCGGCAACCCCCGCGACTTCCATGGGCTGGTTGGGCGCACCCGCCGGCAGCCATGGCGGGGGAATGTCCGGGGAGTCGGTCTCGAGCACGATCGCCTCGAGCGGAACTCCGGCGGCGAGGCGACGGATGTTGCGTGCCCGTTCCCACGTCATCGCGCCGCCGAAGCCGAGTGCGAAACCGAAGCCGATGAAGCGCTCGGCCTGCTGTCGACTCCCGTTGAATGCGTGCGCGATGCCGCCGGGCACGGGCACTTCGCGCAGGTACTTCAGCACGCGATCCTGGGAACGCCGGACATGGAGCAGGACCGGCAGGTCGTGCGCCCGCGCGATCGCGAGCTGGGCCCGGTAGAAGCGCTCCTGGCGCGGCGCGTCGAACCCGGCCACGAAGAAGTCCAGGCCGATCTCGCCGACCGCCACGAGCCTGGGATCGTCACGGGTCTCGGACAGCGCCGCATCGAGCCGATCGAGCGCGTCGTCCTCGCAGTCGTCGACGCGCAACGGATGGATGCCGAGCGCGAAATGCACACCCTCGAAGCGCGCAGCGAGCCCGCGCACCGCGTCGAAGTTGCCCGGATCGATGGCCGGCACGACGATCCTGTCGACACCGGCGGCGCGGGCGCCTTCGACCACGGTCTCGAGCCCGATCGCCGCCAGTTCGCCGGCGTCGAGATGGCAATGCGTATCGACGAGGCGAACCGGCATCGCCCCCTAACCTTCGCCGATCCTGCCGTCGCGCAGCGCCAGCATGCGGTCGGCGCGACCGGCGAGCTCGAGGTCATGCGTGGCGATCACGAAGGATGTGCCGATGCGCTGCGACAAGGAGCGCATCAGCGCGAAGACCTGTGCCGCCGTATGGCGATCGAGGTTGCCGGTGGGTTCGTCGGCGAGCACGCAGCGCGGCGAGGTCACCAGCGCCCGCGCCAGGGCGACGCGCTGGCGCTCCCCGCCCGAGAGCTGCGCCGGCAGGTGGCCGATGCGCGCGCCGAGCCCGACCGCCTCGAGCATCGCCGTTGCCTGCTCGTCGCAGGCCTTGACCGGCAGGCGCCGGATGCGCAAGGGCATCGCGACGTTCTCGAGCGCGGTGAACTCCGGCAGGAGATGGTGAAACTGGTAGACGAAGCCGAGCAGCCGGTTGCGCGCTTCCCCGCGCGCCGCTTCCCCGAGGGTGTCCAGGCGCTTGCCGAGCAGGCTCACCACGCCGTCGCTCGGCTCGTCCAGCCCGCCGAGCAGGTGCAGCAGGGTGCTCTTGCCCGAGCCCGAGGAACCCACGATGGCGACGATTTCGCCGGCGGCCACTTCGAGATCGACGCCGTCGAGCACGACGAGCGCCGAGTCGCCGTCGCCGAATACCCGCCGCAGGCCCGAACAGGCGAGCATGGGACCATCGGATGCGGGGTCGGCTTCACTCATAGCGCAACGCCTCGGCCGGTCGCACGCGCGAGGCGCGCCAGCTCGGGTAGATGGTCGCGGCGAACGCCATCAGGCAGGCGGCGACGCCGATCACCACGACGTCGCTCACGTGCAGGTCGCTGGGCAGGTAGTTGATGAAGTAGATGCCCTTGGGCAGCACCTCGAAGCCGAGCGCGCGTTCGACCGCGCTCATGAGCGGGCCGATGTTGAGCGCCACGACGACACCGAGCACGACCCCGGCGAGGGTGCCGAGCACGCCGACCGAAGCGCCCTGCGTGATGAAGATGCGCATCACGCTGGCCGGGCTCGCGCCCAGGGTTCGCAGGATCGCGATGTCGGAGAGCTTGTCGGTCACCGTCATCACCAGCATCGACACGAGGTTGAAGGCCGCGACCGCGACGATGAGCATGAGGATCACGAACATCATCCGTTTCTCGATCTGGGTGGCCGCGAACCAGTTGCGGTTCTCCTGCGCCCAGTCGCGCACATAGAGCCCCGGAGGCAGTTCGCGGGCGAGCTCGTCGGCGATCGACGGCGCCGCCATCATGTCGTTGGTACGCAGGCGTACGCCGCTGACCCCGTCGACTCGGAACAGCCTGGCGGCGTCCGAGAGCTCGATGAGGACCAGGTTGCTGTCGTACTCGTAGTGACCGGAGGCGAAGACGCCACTGATGGTGAACTGGCGCAGGCGCGGGATGATCCCGGCCGGGGTCGGGCTGCCCTGCGGCGCGATCAGGGTGAGCTTGTCGCCGATGTCGAGCAGCCACTGGTTGGCGAGCTCCTTGCCGATGACGATCCGGAATTCGCCCGGCACGAGCGAGTCGAGTCGACCGAGCGCGAGCTGGCTGGCATAGTCCGCCACGCCAGGCTCGCTGGCCGGGTCGATGCCACGCACCAGGATGCCCCGTACGCTGGCATCGCGGGTGAGCATCGCCTGGCCCGCGACGAAGGGAGCTCCCGCAACGATGTCGGGGCGCTGCAGGGCCTGCTCGAGGAGCGCATGCCAGTCGTGGATCGGCGAAGTGCCCGCCAGCACTTCGATATGCGAGAGCACCGACAGCATCCGGTCCCGGACTTCCTTCTGGAAGCCGTTCATCACGGACAGGACGATGATCAGGGCGGCGACGCCGAGCGCGATGCCGGCCACCGACAGCCCCGAGATGAACGAGATGAAACCGTTGCGTCGACCGGTCCGCCTGCCGGCCCGCGTATAGCGCAGCCCGATGAAGTATTCGTATGGAAGTTTCATGAGTGCCGGGGCAGTTTGCCATAGAATCGTCCGGTGACTGCCTGCATTCTGTGCCCGGGCGCCCTCGCGGATCCCGATGCGCACGATCCCGCGCAAGACTCGCCGGAGTGGCCGGCCGCCGCCGCAGCCGCCGTGCGCGATACGCGGCTTCGTCGCGGCCGGATCCTGCGCCACGCTGCGCACGAGGCGCCGCTCATGGACTGGCCCCACGACCGATGGTTGCGCGAGCGTTTCGGGCTGGCCGGCCACAGTCATCCCGACGCCGGCGATGCGCTTGACCTCGTCGGCGACGCGCCGCCCGAAGGCGCCCTGGTCGTGCGGCCCGCGAACCTGCATGTGGGGCTGGACCAGCTCACGCTGCTGCCCACCCATGCGGTCTGCCTCTCGTCGGCGGCCGCCGGCGATTTGCGCGATGCCGCCAACGCGCATTTCGGCGAGGAGGGGCCGCGGCTCGAGGTCCTGGCGCCCTCCTGCTGGTTGCTGGTGCCGCCCCGCCCGCTCGTGCTGCAGACGCGCCCGGCCAGCGTGGCCGTCGGTCGCAACATCCGCGACTACCTGCCCGAGGGTCCCGATGCCCGGATGCTTGCCGCCTGGATCAACGAGGTCCAGATGGTCTGGCATGGCCATGGAGTCAACGAGGCACGCGAATCCACCGGCCACCTGCCGGTCAACTGGCTCTGGGTGGACGGCCCCCTGCCCGAGCCGGGCGCCAGCCCCTTCGCCGCCGTCCACGCCGATCGGGCGAGCCTGCGCGCCCTCGCACGGGCGGCGGGCACGCCGGAAGTCACGCCGGCACCGCGCGCGGCGACCGAACTGGGCGAGCTCCTCGACGCCAACGACCGGCTGGTCGAACTCTCCGGCTGGCGGCGACCCGTGCTCGAGGCCGATGCCGCCGGCTGGCGCGACGCCTGGTCCGCCTTCACCGAACTTGTCGCCCCGGCCCTGCGCGCCGCGCCGGGCGGTGCCCGGCTCGAGTTCGTCCTGACCGGCGAGCATTCCATCGTCGTCCTGCGCTGGTCCGCGCGCGACCGCTGGAAATGGTGGCGTGCCGCCGACCATGGGCCGCGCGCCGCGGCCGGGCAATGAGCCGCCGGCGGCTGCTACGGCAGCGCCAGGTCGACGCCCGGCTCGCCGCGATCCTCCTTCGCCAGGGATTCCATCCCGTCCTGTGCCGCATTCTCGCGAGCCGGGGCGCGAGGGACGCGGGCGAACTCGACATGGCCATCGCGGGGCTCGTCGCGCCCGACGCGCTCGCCGACGGGCAGCGCGCGGCGGAGCTCCTGGCCGGCGCCATCGCGGCTCGTGAACGCATCTGCGTCGTCGCCGACTACGACTGCGACGGCGCGACCGCGTGTGCGGTCGCCGTCCGCGGCTTGCGCCGCCTGGGCGCCACGGTGGACTACCTGGTGCCCAATCGCTTCGTCCATGGCTACGGACTCGGCCCGGCCGTGGTCGAACTGGCGCGTCGTCACCCGCGGCTGGGCGAGCCGCACTGGCTGCTGACGGTCGACAACGGTATCGCCAGCGTCGAGGGGGTCGCCGCCGCGCATCGCGCGGGCATGAGGGTCATCGTGACCGATCACCATCTGCCCGGCCCGGTGCTGCCGGCTGCCGAGGCGATCGTCAACCCCAATCGACCCGACTGCGGCTTCCCGAGCAAGCATCTCGCGGGCGTCGGCGTCGTGTTCTACCTGCTCGGCATGCTGCGCTCGCGCCTGCGCGCCCACGGGGGCACATCGGCCGAACTCGTCGACCTCCTCGATCTGGTGGCCGTGGGTACCGTCGCCGACGTGGTGCGGCTCGATGCCAACAACCGCCGCCTCGTCGCCGCCGGCCTGCGACGTATCCGCGCCGGCCGCGCTTCGCCCGGCCTGGCCGCCCTGCTCGAAGTCGCGGGGGTCGACCCGCGCCGCGCCAGCGTGCGCGACATCGGCTTCGGCATTGCGCCCCGGATCAACGCGGCGGGCCGGCTCGCGGAGATATCGACCGGCATCGAATGCCTGCTCGCCGACGACCCGGACGTTGCCGCCCGGCTGGCCCGCGAGCTGGACGCCATCAATCGCGAGCGCCGCCGCATCGAGCAGGACATGCGCGCGCAGGCGATCGCGGAGCTCGGCCTGCCCGACGCGCAGGCGCCCGCGCTGGTGGTCTGCCGGGACGACTGGCACGAGGGCGTGATCGGCCTGGTCGCGGGCCGGCTCAAGGATCGCCACTGGCGCCCGACGATCGCGCTTGCCCCTGCGCGTGGCGAAACCGGCATGCTGCGCGGTTCGGGCCGTTCCATTCCGGGGCTGCACCTGCGTGACGCCCTGGAGACGGTCGCCAACCGCCACCCGGGGCTGATCGCGCGCTACGGCGGCCACGCGATGGCCGCCGGGCTCAGCCTGCCCGCCGCGAACCTCGCCGCCTTCACGTCGGCGCTGCACGAGGCGGTCGTCGAACTCGCGGACGAGCACGCCTTCGACGAGATGCTTCTCCATGACGGCCCCCTCGCGCCGGCCGAGATCGACGTCGGCCTGCTCGACGCGATCGATGCGGGCATCTGGGGCCAGGGCTTTGCCCCGCCGCTTTTCGTCAACGAGTTTCGCATCGAGCGCCAGCGGGTCGTGGGCGATGCCCACCTGAAGCTCTCCCTGCGGCTCGGGGACCGGGTCTTCGATGCGATCGCCTTCGGCCGGACCGACGCGCTCGCCAGCCAGGCGCAAGTCGCCTACCGCATCGAGCGCAACGACTGGCAGGGCCGCCAGTCCCTCCAGCTCGTGGTGGAGGACGTCGTCCCCGCGACCCCTTCGATATAATGGCGGGTTCCCCTAGCGAGCACGACCACCATGGAAGCCGAGCGACTCAACCAGATCGAATCCCGGATAGACGACCTGCGCGCCCGCGTCGGCGAGCTTCGGAGGTATCTTTGACTACGACCTGAAGAAGGATCGTCTCGAAGAAGTCAATCGCCTGCTCGAGGACCCGGCCGTCTGGAACGACGCCGCGAACGCCCAGGCGCTGGGGCGCGAGAAGAAGTCACTGGACGACGTCGTACTCGTCATCGACAAGGTGGCGTCGGACCTGGAGGACGCCACCGAGCTCTTCGCCATCGCGCGCGACGAGGCCGACGACGAAACGCTCCTCGCGGTGGACAAGGACGCCGCCGCCATCGAGGAACTGATCGAATCGCTCGAGTTCCGCCGCATGTTCTCCAACCCGGCGGACCCCGATCCCTGCTTCGTGGAGATCCAGGCGGGCGCAGGCGGCACCGAAGCC
>DAIMFM010000099.1:0-3695 GCA_036724585.1 Burkholderiaceae bacterium
GCCACGTCGACCCCCGAGCGCATCTGGATGCAGGCGACGTTCAGGCTCGACATGGGCAACTCCGGTTCGGCGAGTCAGGGGCGCGGCACGCGCTGCTGGTGGATCATGTACAGGCCGGCTGCAATCAGCAGGCCTATGCCCGTCCAGGCGAGCGGATTGGGGACATCGCCCCAGACCAGGTAGCCGAGCACGACGGCCCACAGCAGGCCGACGTAGCGAAACGGCGCCACCACCGACACCTCGCCGCGGCGTACCGACGCGAACACCGAATAATAGGCCGTCGACAGGCAGACGGCCGCCAGGGCCAGCAGGCCGACATCGCCCCAGAGCATGGGTGTCCAGCCCTGGAACGCCAGCACCACCGCGGCCATGCCGACCACGACCACCGCGGTGGCCAGGGTGACCACGACCGAGGGCACGCCCACCGGGATCTTGCGGGTCAGCAGGTCGCGGCCGGCGTAGATCACGGTCGCGAGCAGGCACAGCCAGGCGTACAGGTTGAACCCCCCGGCCTGCGGCTGGATGACCAGCAGGACACCGCAGAAGCCCATCCCGATCGCGACCGAGCGCCTCGCGTCGACGCGCTCGCCGAGGAAGAACACGGCAAGCACCGCGATGAAGAGCGGCGATGACATGTAGATGGCGGTGGCATTGGCCAGCGGCAGGTGGTAGAGCGCGGCCAGGAACAGGAAGGTGGCGACGCCCTCGCAGCCGGCCCGCAGGCCGACCCAGCCCCGGAACAGTTCCGACACCCGGACGAGGGCGCCCATCCGCCAGGCGACGAGCATGATCAGCGCGATCGCCATCACACCCCGCACCACGATCATCTGGGCGGTCGGGACGCGCGCGAGGACTGTCTTGACCAGGGCATCGTTGCCGCCGAAGCAGATCATGGCCAGGACCATCCAGAGGATTCCGATCCGGTTGGCGCGACCGCGCCGGGCCGCGCTCGCAGCCGCGTCGATGGGGGTCGCGCTCATGCGGGTATGCGGCTGGCGCCGGCGGCCCCGGCGCGATGCTCAGAGCCCGAGATAGGCTTTCTGCACGAAGGGGTCGGCAAGCAGCGCGGCGCCGCTGCCCGACCGGATGATCCTGCCCTGCTCATAGACGTACGCATGATGCGCGAGCTTAAGCGCAAGTCGCGCATTCTGCTCGACGAGGACGACCGCCATCCCGGTTTCGTTGTTGATGCGCACGATCGCCGACGCGATCTCCGCCACGATCTTCGGCGCGAGGCCGAGCGAAGGCTCGTCGAGCATCAGGACCTTCGGCCCGGCCATCAGCGCGCGCGAGATCGCGACCATCTGCTGCTCGCCCCCCGAGAGCGAGCCGGCCAGCTGGCGGCGGCGCTCGGCGACGCGCGGAAAGAGGCCATAGACCAGCGACAGGGCCTCGTCGATGCGCCCGCGTCCCCGGACCACATGCGCGCCGACGAGCAGGTTGTCGAGCACGGTCATGCGCGGGAAGAGCCGGCGTCCTTCGGGCGACAGGGCCATGCCCAGGCGCACGCGCTCGGCCGACCCGGTCGACTCGATCGCCCGGCCCTGCCAGCGCAGGCTGCCCGCGGCGATCGGCAGCATGCCCATCAGGGCCTTGAGCGTCGTGCTCTTGCCCGCCCCGTTGGCGCCGACCAGGGCGATGATCCGGCCCTCGCCGACCTCGAAGGAGACGCCGCGCACCGCCTCGAGCGGCCCGTAGCGAACGCTGATCGCGTCAGCCTCGAGCATGGTCGTCCTCCTCGGATCCGAGGTAGGCCTCGATGACGGCCGGATGCCGCGCGATCGCCGCGGGGACGTCCTCGGCGATCCGCGCCCCCTGGACGAGCACGACGATCCGCTCGCACAGGTCCATCACCAGCGCCATGTGGTGCTCGACCAGCAGCAGCGTCAGGTCGAGGCGCTCGCGCAGCCCGCGCAGCAGGCGGCCGAACTCGGCCGACTCCTCGGGATTGAGGCCGGCGGCGGGCTCGTCGAGCAGGAGCAGCGTCGGCTGCGTCGCGAGCCCGATGGCGACACCGAGCCGCTTCTGCTGGCCATACGACAGGGCCCCCGCGATGCTGTCGCGATGGGCCTCGAGGCCCATGATCTCGAGCACCTCGTCCACCTGCGACTCGATCCTGGCAAGGCCCTCGCGGGTCCGGACGCCGCCGCGCAGCTGGTCGAACATCGAGGTGCCGAGCCGGGCGATGGCGCCGCGGTACACGTTGTCGCGCACGCTCGCCGCGGGGTAGATGGAAGTGTGCTGGAAGGTGCGCGCCAGCCCGAGGCCCACCACCCGGCTCGGCGGCCCCCCGGTGATGTCCACATCGCGGAACCACACCCGGCCGGCGCTCGGGCGCAGGGTGCCGCTGATGAGGTTGAAGGCGGTGGTCTTGCCGGCGCCGTTGGGCCCGATCAGGCCGACGATCGCGCCCTGCTCCACCTCGAAGCTGAGGTCGCGCAGGGCCGCCAGGCCGCCGAAGGACTTCGACAGGTTCTCGACGCGCAGCAGGGCGGCCATGTCAGTGGCCCTCCCGCGCCCGGCGCAGGCGAGCCGGCAGCGACGCGAGGCCGTCGGGCAGGAAGCGCAGGATCAGGATCAGCGCGGCGCCATAGAAGATGTGCTGCGTGTTGACCGCCGCCCGGACCAGTTCGGGCAGCGGCGTGAGGATCAGCGCGCCGATCAGGGGACCCCAGACCGAATGCCGGCCGCCGATCACCAGCATCACGATCGCCGAGATGGACAGCGACAGGTTGAAGGACTCGGGCGAGACGAAGCCCACGTAGTGCGCCAGCAGCGCGCCCGCGAAGCCGGCGATGCCGCAGCCGATGACGAACGCCCGCACCTGGATGCGGTGCACGTTGAGGCCGCTCGCCTCGGCGAGCGCGGCGTTCTGCTCGACCGCGTCGAAGCCGTGGCCCGTCGGTACGCGCGACAGCCGCAGCCCGAACGCGAGGGCGGCCACCGCGCAGGCCAGGGCGAGGCCGTAGAAGCGGTGGCGGGTGTCGAAGGCGAAGCCGAGGAATTCCGCGGCGGGAATGCCGGTGATGCCGTTGGCGCCGCCGGTGATGCCGGGCCAGTCGAGCATGACCAGGCGCACGAGTTCGGCGAAGGCGAAGGTGACGAGGACGAAGTAGACGCCCTTCAGGCGCAGGATCACCCAGCCCAGCGCGAGGGCGCACAGGCAGGCGATGGCGGTACCGGTGAGGGCGGCCAGCCAGAACGGCCAGCCCAGCTTCATGCCGGTGACTACCGCGCCGTAGGCGCCGAGGCCGACGAAGGCGCCGTGGCCGAAGGAAAGCTGGCCGGTGCGGGCGATCAGCGACAGGCCGGAGACGATGACGACGTTCAGGCAGGTGAGGATGGCGAGATGGACGTAGAAGGGGTTCGCCATGAAGAACGGCGCGCCCGCGAGGAGCACCCCGAGTGGCGCCAGGGCCCGCGCGGCGCGGCCCGGTGGCGCGGCCCTGCCTGCGTCGGCGGCGGATGCGAGCGGAGTGGACATCGTCCGGGCCCGCTTCAGTCCGGCCGCCCGAGCAGGCCGCTCGGTCGCACGACCAGCATGGCGATGACCAGCGCGAAGATCAGGATCTCGGCGGTGCTGCTGCGCAGGAACGTGCCCGCCAGGCTCTCGGCGATGCCGAGCAGCAGGCCCGCGAGCGCGGCCCCCGGGATGCTGCCCAGGCCCCCGACGATGACGACGATGAAGGCCTTGA
>DAIMFM010000099.1:3705-5276 GCA_036724585.1 Burkholderiaceae bacterium
GAGCATCGGCGCCGTGCCGATGATGGGCGAGACCGAGAACAGGGGCGCCATCAGGGCGCCCGCGATCGCGGCCAGGCCGACGCCGAGGCCGAAGCCGAGCGGATAGACCAGGCGGGCGCGGATGCCGTAGGCCGAGGCGATCTCGAGATCCTCCACGACGGCCCGCAGCGCCCGGCCCGTGCGCGAGAAACGCAGGAATACGTAGAGGGCGGCAAGCACCGCGAGCGAGAACATCACCACGTAGAGGCGCGAGTTCGGTATGACGAGTTCGCCGAGGAAGGTCACGCCGCGCACGACCGCCGGCATCGACTGCGGATCCGGCCCGAAGACCATGAGGGCGCCGTTCTGGAGGATCATCGCCAGGCCGATGGTCGCGATCATGCCGTTGAGCTCATCGTGGCGGAACGGCTTGAGGACCAGCCACTCGACGACCCAGCCGAGGCACACCGCGAGCACGAAGGTGACCAGGACGCTCGCCAGGAACGGCAGCTGGAGCTGGGTGACGAGCAGGTAGGAGCCGAACGCGCCGAGCATGTAGAACTCGGCGTGCGCGAAGTTGACGACGCGCATCACCCCGAAGACGAGCGTGAAGCCGACCGCCATGAGCAGGTAGAGCATGCCGACGACGAGGCCGTTGACAAGCGCCTGCCCGAGCAGCAGGAGGAACTCCACGAAGGTCCCCGGGGCCCGTGCGCGTCGCTACTTGCAGCCCGCCGACGTGCAGCTCGCGCGGATCACTTCCTTGCCGTCCTTCACCTCGGCGACATAGAACGGGGCGTCGAGCTGGTGCGCGGCACCGTAGCGATCCTTGCCGGTCCAGGAGACCTCGCCCAGGGCGCCCTTGTGGCCGGAGATCTTCTCGAGCTCCTGGCGCACGCGTTCGGTGTCGTCCACGGTGCCCGCCCGGCGCATCGCCTCGAACAGCAGGTGGGTGCCGTCGTAGAAGGACGGCGAGAAGCCGTTCATCGCCCGCTTGTACTTCTTGTCGTACTTCTCGATGTAGGCGGCGGTCGACGGCAGCGAGGGATCGATCGGCGTGTGCACGAGCAGGCCTTCGGCGGCTTCCTTGCCGGCGACATTGATGATGTCCTGCGTCGCCGGCCCGCCCGTGCGGATGATCGTGCCTTCGAAGCCGAGCTCGCGGGCCTGCTTGACCAGCAGGCCGGCCGTGGCCGGCGAATTGCCGTCGAGCTCGATGGCGTCGACCCGTTTCGCCATGATGCGGGTGAGCAGGGGCACGAAGTCGACCCGGTCGCGCTCGAAGAACTCGGTGGCGACCAGGTCGGCGCCGGCCTTGCCGTAGGCCGCCTGCAGGTCCTTGGCGATCGCCTGCCCCGTCTCGTCGTTGGGGAAGAGCGCGCCGACCTTCTTGATGCCGCGGGCCGCGACCACCCAGTCGATCTGCGGCTGCGAGACCTCGGCGGTGGTGACGTTGGGCCGGAAGGTGTAGGGCTTGTCCGGACCCAGCGCCTTGGGAGTGAAGCCCAGCGTCATGACGTTTTCGCCGTTCTTCTCGGTGATGGTCTGGATCTCGAGCTCCGTCGCCGAACCTACGGGGCCGATGATGTATT
>DAIMFM010000099.1:5286-7963 GCA_036724585.1 Burkholderiaceae bacterium
GCTTATGTGCTCCCCGTTCTTCTCGGTGATCTGTTGATCGGCCAGTGTGGGTGCGGAGCCGGTCGGGCCGATGAAGAATTTGACCTTGTCCTCGATCACCTGTCGGTTGGACACGGTGACCGCCTCGTTGGCCTGGTACTTGTCGTCGTAGGGGATGACCTCGACCTTGTAGCGCTTGCCCGCCACCTCGAGCCCCCCATCGGCGTTGACATCGTCGGCGGCGAGCTCCGCGGCGTGCTGCATCCCCTGGCCCCAGGCGGCGCCCGCGCCCGACAGGGTGACGAGCGCGCCGATCCGGAGGGTGTCCTGCTGGGCGTGCGCGGTAGTGGCGGCGAGTCCGAGGCAAAGACTGGCCACGATGAGCGGGATCTTCATGCGGGTCTCCTCACTTGGGATGCGTTCTGTTTGACAGAATGCTTGTTCTCTTTTGAGCCAGTATCCGCAAGCCCCGGGGGAGTGTCAAGCCGGCCCGCCGCCGGCCCGGTTCAGCGGTGGAACATGCCGGAGCGCTCCGGCTGGTAGGCGACTTCCTCGATCCGGACCCGCAGGACACCGCCCCCCGGTTTCGGCCATTCGATCTCGTCGCCCTGGGAAAGCCCGAGCAGCGCGCTGCCCACCGGGGCGAGCACCGTGATGCTGCCGCCGCTGGCATCGACGTCCTTCGGGTAGACGAGGGTGAGCTCGAATTCCTCGTTCGAGTTCTCGACCTTGAAGCGCACCGTGGAGTTCATGGTGACGACGGTGGGCGGGACGTCCTTGGGGTCGACCACATCGGCGCGCGCGAGTTCCGCCTCGAGCTGGTCCTTCCCCGGAATCGAGCTGCCATGGAGCGAGTCGATCAGGTCCTCGAGCCGCTCAGCGTCGAGTGACGAGACGATGATCCGGGGTTTCGATTTCGCGTTCATTTCCAACTCCCTCTGCGGTCCTCAGACTACGCCTTGCTGAAGCATGGCATCGGCGACACGCCGGAATCCGGCGATGTTCGCCCCGAGGACCAGGTTGCCCGGCTGGCCGAACTCGCTGGCCGTCTCGCTGCAACGACGATAGATGTCGAGCATGATGCCCTGCAAGCGCCGGTCGACCTGCTCGAAGTCCCATTGTTGCATGCTGGCGTTCTGGCTCATCTCGAGCTGGCTGGTCGCCACCCCGCCGGCGTTGGCCGCCTTGCCGGGACCATACAGTATGCGCTCGCGCACGAAGAGCTCGATCGCGGCCGGCGTCGACGGCATGTTCGCCCCCTCGCTCACGCACTGGCAACCATTGGCGAGCAGGCGCTGGGCGTCGGCTTCCGTGAGCTCGTTCTGGGTGGCGCAGGGAAACGCCACCTGGCCGGGGAAGCTCCAGACGGCGTGGCCATCCTCGGGATAGGAATCGAGCGGCACGAACTCGGCCTTGGGGAAGTCGTTCAGGTATTCGCGCAGGGACACGCGCTGCGCTTCCTTCAGCCGCTTCAGCGTCTCGAGATCGATGCCGTGCGGGTCGTACAGGGTGCCGGTCGAGTCGGAGCAGGTGACGGGGCGCGCCCCGAACTGGTAGAGCTTCTCGATCGTGTAGATCGCCACGTTGCCGGCGCCCGACACCAGGCAGCTCTTGCCCTCGATGGTGTCGCCCTTGTCCTCGAGCATGTTCTGCGCGAAGTAGACGCAGCCGTAGCCCGTCGCCTCGCGCCGGCCATAGGAGCCGCCCCAGAGCAGGCCCTTGCCCGTCAGCACGCCGTCGTAGCGGCGGGTCAGGCGCTTGTACTGGCCGAACAGGTAGCCGATCTCGCGCGCGCCGACGCCGATGTCCCCGGCCGGGACGTCGATCGTGGGTCCGATGTGCCGGTACAGCTCGGTCATGAACGACTGGCAGAAGCGCATGACCTCCCGGTCGGAACGCCCCTTGGGATCGAAGTTCGCCCCGCCCTTGGCGCCCCCGATCGAGAGTCCCGTCAGGGCGTTCTTGAAGATCTGCTCGAAGCCGAGGAACTTGATGATCCCCGCGTTGACCGATCCATGGAAGCGCAGCCCGCCCTTGTAGGGCCCGAGCGCGGAATTGAACTCCATCCGGTAGCCCTTGTTGACGCGCACCTGGCCCTCGTCGTCGACCCAGGGGACCCGGAAGATGATCTGGCGCTCGGGCTCGACGATCCGCTCGATGATGGCGTTCTGCCGATAGCGCTGGTCCGAATCGAGCAGGGGCTCGAGCGATTCGAGGACTTCCTCGACCGCCTGGTAGAAGAGCGCCTGGGCCGGACTCGACCGGGCGAGATCGGCAATCGTCCTATGGATATAAGACATGGAGCAGTGCCTCGAATTGCGAACAAGCGCCGTAACCGGCAACAAGTGGTCAGTCGAAAATTCCGCGACCGCCGGCCCGGCTGCCATGTAGGCGGCCAAAACCGATACAGTCGAATGGGTCCTCCACGGGCCCTTGCGCCGGCCTGCCGGCCGCAGCTAGCCCTCGGGCTACCGGTTCTATGCCGGCCCGTAACGGACAAAAGGCAACAATTTTATCACGCCGGCCCCTCGCTCATGAGGATGGCCTCCTCGAGCAACGCCAGGGCGGCCTCGGCAGAATCGGCCTGCCGCACCTGATAATCCGCCAATTCCAGAGTATCGCAAAGCGCCTCGCGTAATTGCAGATCATCCTCGACCACCAGAATTAACGCGTTAGTCATCTTACCTTCCATTTTCTC
>DAIMFM010000099.1:7973-10065 GCA_036724585.1 Burkholderiaceae bacterium
CCTCCCGGTCGGCGCTGCCGGTCCGAATGCTGGCGCAGCGACAGACCGGCCCGTCGATCGCGATCACGCTGGTGCCGGGTGGGTGGCCGTAGCGGGCGCCGGTCGGTCCCGCGACGCCGAGTTCGGCGATGCCCCAGGTGGCATCGAGCTGGCGCCGGGCGAACCCGGCGAACCGCGCCGCCATCGCCTCGGTGAGGGGCTCCAGGCCGGCGACGTCCTCCGCCCGGATACCGAGGATGTTGCGCCGGGAGCGGGCGGTATAGACGACGCTGCCGCCCAGGAACCATGCCGAGGCGCCCGGCACGGCCAGCAGGGAGGCGCTGAGCAGGCCGCCGGTCGAGGACTCCGCCACCGCGACCGTCTGCCCCGTCCGCCGCAGGCACCGGGCGACGGATTCGCCGAGCCGAGCGAGGGACCCTGCCCGACTCATCGCCCTGTCCTCCCTGCCCGCGTGCCCGCCGTCAGGACGACGACGGCATGCGCAGCGCGATGCGCGAGAGGGCGGCGACCGCCGCCGCGATCGCCGTCACCGTGGCCTCGAACAGTTCGCCCTGGCTGGATTCGAGGATCGACTCGAGCCGCTCGGCGAGCTGCTCCAGCGGCCGCTGCGCGATCACCATCAAGGGCACCGGGGTGGTGGCGGCGGCGATCGCCTCGCGCTCGGCCTGGGTGGGCCCGGCGCCGGCGGCGCGGCCCGACTCGGCGCCAAGGCCCTCGAGGAAGGCGGCGCCGTCCGGGTCGCCGATCTCGCGCAGGCGCGCGGCAACGGCGCGATGGCAGGCGAGGATGCCCGCCCCGCCCTGCTCCAGCAGGCGATCGAGGCCGGCGACATCGCGGACCGGGGTGGATGCTTGGACGCCGGCCTCGCGACGCTCGCGGTGCCAGGCCAGCCGGCGCCAGCGCCGCACGGTGGCGGCATGCACCAGCTCCTCGGCGGCGAGCTTCTCGGCCTCCCGGCGCACCCGGTCGTCGGTGGCATGGGCTGCGAGATAGCTGTAGAAGGCGAATGCGCGCTGCTCGTTGCAGACGGCGACCGCGAAGGCCCGGAACGGCGTGAGGAGCGCGCTGCCGGCGATCTCGTCCCACGAAGCCCCCAGCTCGGGCGGCAGGCGCCAGGCGAATTCGGCGGGAGATTCCACCGGGGTGCCGACCGAGGCCGCCCAATGGTCGACCGCCGCGACATGGCGCAGCTCCTCCTCGTGCATCGCCCGGAAGGCCGCCGCGGTGGCGACCGCGCCCCGCGTGGCCATGAGCTCCGCCAGGGCCGCATAGCGCCGGGCCGATTCTTGCTCGATGGCGGCGGCGATGCCGACCAGCGTCGGCATGTCGATCGGCCCGCTCCAGGGATCTTCCTTCAGCAGCCCGGCACGGCGCGATGCACACATATCGGCTCGATACGATGCCTATACTTGGGACTTCCGCATGTTGCCCCAGCGTGCAGCATCGTGTCCAACAAGAGAGGCAGCGACTGATGGCGGCGACCGCAACGACAGGCCGGTCATGGCAGGCGATCCTGGCCGTTCCGGCATTCCTGGCGATGCTCCTGTTGGCGCTGGCGCCGCTGCCCGCCCAGGCGCAGGACGCCCGCCTCGAGTCCTTCCTCCCGTCCGTCGAGCCCGGCCAGGTCGTGCCCGGTGCCGACCGCTTCGGGCCCATCACCTCCTCGCCCGCCGTCGTGGCACCGGCCTACCGGGGGGACGAGCTCGTCGGCTACGCCTTCCTCACTTCGCAGTACGTCAATACGGCCGGCTACTCCAGCAAGCCGATCCACATCGTCGTCGGCCTGGACACCGAAGGCACGATCGTGGGCCTGCGCCTTGTCGCCCACAGCGAGCCCATCGTCCTGATCGGAATCCCCGAGCAGCGGGTGATCGACTACATGCAGGCGTTCATCGGCTACAACCCGGTCAAGGCCGCCCTCGCGGGCGAAGGCATGCCCAAGACCGACATCGTGAGCGGCGCCACCGTGACGGTGCTGGTCATGGGCGAGAGTGTGGTACGCGCGACCATCCGGGACGCGCGCGCGCACGGCCTCGGGGGGGCCACGCCGCCCACCGCGCCCGCGGCGGATCGCGAGATCGATCCCGAGGCG
>DAIMFM010000099.1:10195-10526 GCA_036724585.1 Burkholderiaceae bacterium
ACGATCGCCGGCTGGGACGAACTGATCGCCAGCGGCGCCGTCGGCTCGATGCGGCTCACCATCGGCGACGTGAACGCCGCCTTCGAGCAGTCCGGCGATGCCGCCGCCGCCCGGCGGCCCGAGCCGGGCGATCCGGAGGAAACCTTCATCGAGCTGTGGACCGCCCTGGTCTCGCAGCCGGCCATCGGCCGCAGCCTGCTCGGCGATGCCGAGTACGAATCGCTCGCCGACGCGCTCGAGGAAGGCCAGCACGCCATCGTCGTCGCCGGCGAGGGGCTCTATTCCTTCAAGGGATCGGGCTATGTGCGCGGCGGCATCTTCGACCGTATCG
>DAIMFM010000100.1:0-10404 GCA_036724585.1 Burkholderiaceae bacterium
CGATCCTGGCCGGCCTGGTGCCGGCCGCGGCGGCGCCCGTGATCGGCGGGATCGCCGGTGTCCTGCTCGGCGTCGGCATCGGGCTGCGCCTGATGGCGCGACCGCGCCGGCTGCGACCGATCTTCCTGGTCGGGGTCGCGCCGCTCGCGCTGCTGGCGCAGGGCCTCGCCTGGCCGGAGGCATCGCTGGCCTGGCTGGCCGGGCCGGTCTCCATCATCGGCCTCCTGGCCGAGGCCGGGCGGGCCGGGAGGCCTGTGTAAAATCACAGGGCCATGCAACGCTTCCTGGAATCGCTCAACGAGCCGCAACGCCATGCGGTCACCCTGCCGGCCCAGCACGCCCTCATCCTCGCCGGCGCCGGCAGCGGCAAGACGCGCGTCCTCACCACCCGCATCGCCTGGCTCATCGCCACCGGCCAGGCCAGCCCACAGGGCGTTCTCGCGGTCACCTTCACGAACAAGGCCGCCCGCGAGATGGCCACCCGGCTCAACGCGATGCTGCCGATCAATACGCGCGGCATGTGGATCGGCACCTTCCACGGGCTGTGCAATCGCATGCTGCGCGCGCACCATCGCGACGCGGCCCTGCCGCAGACCTTCCAGATCCTCGACGCGGCCGACCAGCTCGGCGCCATCAAGCGGATGTGCAAGCGGCTCGGCGTCGACGACGAACGCTATCCGCCGCGCAACATCCAGTACTTCGTCAATGGCGCCAAGGAACAGGGCCTGCGCGCGCCGGACGTCGAGATCGTCGACGACTTCAACCGCCACTACGTCGAGCTCTATGCCGAGTACGACGCCCAGTGCCAGCGCGAGGGCGTGGTCGACTTCGCCGAGCTGCTGCTGCGCTGCTACGAGCTGCTCGAGCGCAACCAGCTGCTGCGCGAGCACTACCAGGCCCGCTTCCGGCACATCCTGGTCGACGAGTTCCAGGACACCAACATCCTCCAGTACCGCTGGCTCAAGCTGCTCGCGGGCGCCGGCAACGCCATCTTCGCGGTGGGCGACGACGACCAGAGCATCTATGCGTTTCGCGGCGCCAACGTCGGCAACATGGCGGCCTTCGAGCGGGAGTTCCAGGTCCGCAACCTGATCAAGCTCGAGCAGAACTACCGCTCCCACGGCCACATCCTCGACTGCGCCAACACGCTCATCCGCAACAACGAATCCCGGCTCGGCAAGAACCTCTGGACCGACGCGGGCGAGGGCGAGCCGGTACGGGTCTACGAGGCGATGAGCGATTCCCTCGAGGCCCGGTGGCTGGTCGAGGAGGTCCGCAGCCTCGTGGCCGAGGGCGCGATGCGCAGCGACATCGCGGTTCGCTACCGCTCCAACGCCCAGTCCCGGGTGATCGAGCACGCGCTCGTCTCGCAGGGCATTCCGTACCGGGTGTACGGCGGCCTGCGCTTCTTCGAGCGGGCCGAGGTCAAGCACGCCCTGGCCTACCTGCGCCTGCTCGCCAATCCCCATGACGACGGCGCGTTCCTGCGCGTCGTCAACTTCCCGGCCCGCGGCATCGGCGCGCGCAGCCTCGAGGCGCTGGGCGATGCCGCCGCCGCCGCGGGCTGCAGCCTGCACGATGCCTGCGCCCGGCTCACCGGGGCGGCGGGCAGCCGTCTCGCGGCATTCGTCGCCCTCGTCGACGGCCTGGCGGCGCAGACGCGCGAACTGCCGCTGCCCGCCATGATCGAGCAGGTCGTCGACCGCAGCGGCCTGCGCCAGCACTACCAGAACGAACGCGAGGGCGAGGAGCGCCTCGAGAACCTGCGCGAACTCGTCAACGCGGCGGTCACCTTCCTCGCCGAGGAAGGCATCGGCCAGGACGTGCCGGCCAACGCCGGCGTGGCGATCGCCGATGCGCCCGCCGACGCCCTGCTGGCGGGCGACGACGACGTCGCCGAAGTGCTCGATGCGGCATCACCCGATGCCGCGCGCTCGACGCCGCTCGCCGAGTTCCTCGGCCATGCCTCGCTCGAGGCCGGCGAGAACCAGGCGGGCGAGGGCGCCGACGCGGTGCAGCTGATGACGGTGCATTCGGCCAAGGGGCTCGAGTTCGAGACGGTGTTCATCACCGGCCTTGAGGAGGGCCTGTTCCCGCACGAGAACGCCTCGGCCGAGCCGGGCGGCCTCGAGGAGGAGCGCCGGCTGATGTACGTCGCGATCACCCGGGCGCGGGAGCGGCTCTACCTGTCGTATTCCCAGACGCGCATGCTCCATGGCCAGACACGCTACGGGATGAAGTCGCGCTTCATCGACGAACTACCGCCGGGCTCGCTCAAGTGGCTGCCGCCGCGCGGCACGGGCCGGATGGGCGCCTGGCACGACGCACCCGAGGGCCTGGCGCGCGGCATGCCGGCCGGCAACGGCCGGTCCGTGCCTCGCGACCGCGGCACGGGCCTGCGGATCGGGCAGGCGGTGGAGCACGCCCGCTTCGGCGAGGGCGTCGTGGTGGAAATCGAAGGCCAGGGCAACGACGCCCGCGCGCAGGTGAACTTCGGGCCTGCCGGCGTCAAGTGGCTTGCGCTCTCGGTCGCGAAGCTCACGCCCCGCTAGCGCGCCCCGCCATGTCCGCGCGTCATCCGCCGGCCGCACCTGCCGGCGGCCCGGCGTCCGGGGGCGCTTCGTCCCGGGCGCCGGCCTCGATCACGTCGCGGTAGCTGAGCCAGACCGAGCCGTACATCGCGGTCAGGATCGCGAGCGACATGAAGAAGAGCAGCATCGACGTGATCGTCGATACGCCCGTCAGCAGCATGAGCCACGAGACGACGGTCGAGATCGCGACGACCGCCGCGATCCAGGCGACGATGTAGACCGCGAAGGCGGCCTTGTTGCGCCATACCGCCACGAAGCTGAAGAAGATCGACTTCGCGACGGGGATGCGATGCCACGCGATGAAGAGCGGCGCATACCAGGATCCGGCCTGGATCGGCAGCAGGAGCAGCAGGAAGACCAGCAGCGCGGGCGAGATGTCGGGCAGCACGAGCGGCGCGCCGGCGCCCGGTGCGTCGCCGGCGCCGGCCGCGGCATCCCCGCCGGCACCGGTTCCGCTTCCGGCGGTCCCGCCATCGGTCCCGGCCACGGGTGCGACGCCCTCCTCCATCCCGGTCACCGAATCGAACAGCGCGCCGCCGTCGGCGAGCGCGGTGAGGGCGACCGCGCCCATGGTCGCGATCGCACTGATCGCGCCCAGCACCAGCAGGTTGCGCCAGGCATGCCCGCCCGCTTCGCCGAAGGCGGCGAACAGCATCTGCGGCCCGGGATTGCCGCCCCTGTCGGTTTCCCGCATCGCCACCATCAGGCCGACGCCGAAGACCGGCGTGAGCAGGGTCGGCACCAGGGGACCGACGATGGGCAGGACCGATGGCATCAGGAGCAGGAACACGTCGAAGATGACCAGGGCGAGGAGGGCGAGCGGCTTCGTCGCCAGCAGGCGAAAACCGCCGAGGACCCAGCGCGAGCCCTGGGCCGCGCCGACGCGCCTGACCTGCATGGCGCTGCCAGCGGGTGCGATGGGTGGGTTCATGCGTTCAGGGGGCGTGGAGATGCCCCTCCCGGGACCGTCGCGCGCGCAGGATCCGTTCGAAGTGCACCGGGTCCTTGGGCGTGACCATCTCGGCCGGGCGCGGCCGGTGGTAGTCGAACAGCCGCGACACCCAGAAGCGCAGTGCGGCGGCGCGCAGCATCATGGGCCAGGACTCGGCCTCGGCTGCGGTGAAGGGACGTTCGGCCCGGTAGGCGGCGAGCATCGCATCGGTGCGCGGTGCATCGAGCGCCCCGCCGTCCTCCTCGATGCACCAGTCGTTGACGGCCACCGCGAGATCGAACAGCCAGCTGTCGATGCCGGCGAAGTAGAAGTCGATCACGCCGCCGAGCCGCGGGCCGTCAGGCGCCGTCTCGAACAGGACGTTGTCGCGGAACAGGTCGGCGTGGACCGGCGTGCGCCGCAGTGCCTGGCAGGCGGGCGTCGCGGCGAAGCGCTGCTGGGCGAGGAGCTCGTCGTCCAGGATGCGGCGCTGCCCCGCGTCCAGGAAGGGGCGCACCGCCGGCGCGGTCTCCAGCCACCAGGGCAGGCCGCGCAGGTTCGGCAGCCCGCCCTCGAAGTCGGCGGCGGCGAGGTGCATCCGCGCGATGAGCGTGCCCATCCGGGCGCAGTGGCGCTCGTCGGGCTCCATCACGACATGGCCGGCCAGCCGCGTGACGAGCGTGGCCGGCTTGCCGTTGAGGTGGCCGAGCAGGCGGCCCCGGCGATCGGGCACCGGGTCGGGGCAGGGGATTCCGCGCGCCGCCAGGTGCTGCATCAGGCGCAGGTAGAAGGGCAGCTGGTCGGCGCCCAGCACCTCGAACAGGGTGAGCACGAAGCGGCCGGCTTCGGTATCGACGAAGAAGTTGCTGTTCTCGATGCCTGAGGCGATGCCTTCGTACCGGACCAGCTTGCCGAGCTCGTAGCCTTCCAGCCAGCGGGCGAGTTCATCGGCAGAGACATGGGTGAATACCGCCATCGCAGCATCGGGCCGGCCAGCGCCGGTTCAGGTTGTCAAAGATAGAGGAGGGACTGGCGTTCTTCGGAAGTCGTGTCGAAGCCGCGGTTCTGGTAGAAATCGAAGATCGCCTCAACGACCCGGGCGGGATCGTCGGTGATCTCGATCAGGTCGATGTCTTCCGCGGCGATCATGCCATGGGCGAGCAGCGACGACCGCATCCAGTCGATCAGGCCGCCCCAGTAGGCGGAATCGATGAGGATCACCGGTATGCGCCGGCCCATGCCGGTCTGGATCAGGGTCAGCACCTCGAAGAGCTCGTCCAGCGTGCCGAACCCGCCCGGGGCCGCGACGAAGGCGGTCGCGTACTTGGCGAAGGCGACCTTGCGCGCGAAGAAGTGCCGGAACGTCAGCGAGATGTCCTGGTAGGGATTGCCGTGGGTCTCGAAGGGCAGCTGGATATTGAGCCCGATCGACGGCGAGGCGCCTTCGTGGGCGCCGCGGTTGGCGGCTTCCATGATGCCCGGGCCGCCGCCCGAGACGACCGCGAAGCCGGCGTCCGAGAGCCGGCGCGAAAGATCGACCGTCGTCTCGTACCACGGGTGCCCGGGCTGGATCCGTGCGCTGCCGAAGATGGACACCGCGGGGCGGATCGAGGCGAGCCGCTCCGTCGCCTCGATGAACTCTGAGATAATCCCCAGGATATGCCATGACTCGCGCGCTTTCAGCGTGGTCGACCGCTCGCTGCTCGCGATCTCTCGCAGTTGCGGAATATGCTTGCTACGGGACATGACCGAAAAAACGCTCCTGCTGGTCGACGGGTCCAGTTTTCTGTACCGTGCCTTTCACGCGCTGCCCGACATGCGCAGCCGGGACGGCGAGCCGACCGGCGCGATCTACGGCATGGTCGCAATGCTACGGCGTCTGCGCGCCGACGCAAAATTGAATCGCGGCGCGACCCACGGCGCGGTGGTCTTCGACCCGCCGGGCAAGACCTTCCGCGACGAGATCTATCCCGAGTACAAGGCGAACCGGGCCGCGATGCCCGACGACCTGCGCCGCCAGGTCCCCATCATCCATGAGCTGGTGCGGGCACTCGGCTGGCCCCTGGTCATGCTTCCCGGGCTCGAGGCCGACGACGTCATCGGCACCCTGGCGACGCGTGCGAGCGCCCAGGGCGCCCGCACGCTGGTGTCCACGGGCGACAAGGACCTGGCCCAGCTCGTCGACGAGCGCGTCACCCTGTTCAACACCATGCCGCGCGACGTCGGCGCGATCGAGTGGCTCGACCCGGCCGCCGTCGAGGCGAAGTTCGGGGTGCCGCCCTCGCGCATCGTCGACTGGCTCACCCTGGTGGGCGACGCGGTCGACAATGTACCCGGGGTCGACAAGGTGGGTCCCAAGACGGCGGTCAAGTGGCTGCAGCAGTACGGCTCGCTCGAGGGCATCATCGCCCATGCCGACGAGATCCCCGGCAAGGTCGGCGAGAACCTGCGCGCGGCCCTCGAGTGGCTGCCCGTCGCCCGCGAGCTGGTGACGGTCAAGCTCGATTGCGAGCTGCCGCCCGAGATCGCGGACCTCGACGGGGCGCTCGTCTTCGAGGAGGAATCCCTGCCCGAGCTGCGCGAGCTCTTCGAGCGCTGCAGCTTCAGGACCTGGCTGCGCGATGTGGAGGACCGGATCGCTGCCGGGGCCGGCGGCGATGGCGCGGCCCTGCCGGGCGACGCCCAGGCGCAGGCGGCCGTCGCCTACGACACGGTGCTCACGACGGAAGATCTCGAGCGCTGGATCGCGCTGATCGGTGAGGCGCCGCTGGTGGGCTTCGATACCGAGACGACGTCGCTCGACCCGATGGCCGCCCGGATCGTCGGGCTGTCGCTCGCGATCGAGCCGGGCCGGGCCTGCTACGTCCCGATGGCCCACGACTACGCCGGCGCGCCAGCGCAGCTGTCGGTCGACGAGGTGCTGGGCCGCCTGCGAGAGTGGCTCGAGGACCCGCACGCGAAGAAGGTGGGCCAGAACCTCAAGTACGACATGCACGTGCTCGAGAACCACGGCGTGCGGCTGGCCGGCGTCGAGCACGACACCCTGCTGCAGAGCTACGTGCTCGAGGCGCACCGCTCGCACGACATGGATTCGCTGGCCGCGCGCCACCTCGAGCGACGCACCATCACCTACGCGGAGGTGGCGGGCAAGGGCGCGAAGCAGATCCCGTTCTCGCAGGTCGACATCGAGCGCGCGACCGCCTATGCCGGCGAGGATGCCGACGTCACCCTGCAGCTGCACCTGCGGCTGTTCCCGGACATCGAGGCCGACGAGGGCCTGCTGCGCATCTACCGCGACATCGAGATGCCGACGCTGCGGGTCCTGCAGCGCGTCGAGCGCAACGGCGTGCTGGTCGATGCCGACGTCCTGGCCGCCCAGTCCGATGCGCTCGGGCGGCAGATGCTCGAACTCGAGCGCCAGGCGCACGAGGTGGCGGGCCAGGCCTTCAACCTCAACTCCCCCAAGCAGCTCGGCGAGATCCTCTTCACGCGCCTCGAGCTGCCGGTGATCAAGAAGACCGCCAGCGGCAGTCCTTCCACCGACGAGGAGGTGCTCGGCAAGCTGGCCGAGGACTATCCGCTGCCGCGCCTGGTCCTCGACTACCGGGGCGTCGCCAAGCTCAAGAGCACGTATACCGACAAGCTGCCGAAGATGATCGACTCGCGCACCGGGCGGGTCCATACCAACTATTCGCAGGCCACGGCCGTGACCGGCCGGCTCGCCTCGACCGAGCCGAACCTGCAGAACATCCCGATCCGCACGCCCGACGGGCGGCGCATCCGCGAGGCCTTCATCGCCGCGCCCGGCTCGGTGATCATGTCCTGCGACTATTCGCAGATCGAGCTGCGCATCATGGCGCACATCTCCGGCGACGCGAGCCTGCGCCAGGCCTTCGAGCGCGGGCTCGACATCCACCGCGCCACCGCCGGCGAGATCTTCGGCATCGATCCCGACGAGGTGGGGGCCGACCAGCGCCGGCTCGCGAAGGTCATCAACTTCGGCCTGATCTACGGCATGAGCGCCTACGGCCTCGCCAGCAACCTCGGCATCGAGCGCGACGCGGCCCGCAACTACATCGAGCGCTACTTCAGCCGCTATCCCGGGGTCGCCGCCTACATGGACGAGACGCGACGCCTCGCCAAGGCGCAGGGCTACGTCCAGACCGTGTTCGGGCGCCGCCTGTGGCTCGCCGAGATCAACAGCCCCAACGGCCCGCGCCGGCAGGCGGCCGAGCGGGCCGCGATCAATGCCCCGATGCAGGGCACCGCCGCCGACCTGATCAAGATGGCCATGATTGCGGTGCAGGACTGGCTCGTGCAGGCCGGGGCCGCCACGCGCCTCGTCATGCAGGTCCACGACGAACTGGTGCTCGAGGTGCCGCAGGCCGAGCTCGACGAAGTCCGGGCCAAGGTGCCCGGGTTGATGACCGGCGTGGCCACCCTGGCGGTACCCCTGCTGGTCGAGACGGGCGTGGGCCCGAACTGGGACAAGGCGCACTGAAGCGGGCGGGGACGCACCGGCGCAAGCCGGGGCGCGCCGGGCACAGCGCGTACGCTGCCGGCCGCGTCAGCTGCCTTCGCCGGTCGCCACCGGGCGCGATGCGTCGCTGCTCCACTGGCTCCACGAGCCCGGATAGAGCTTCGAGCCGTGCAGCCCGGCATGCTCCATCGCGAGCAGGTTGTGGCAGGCGCTGATGCCCGAGCCGCAGAAGTGCACGACGGCCTCCGGCGAGCGATCGGCGAGGAGCGCCGAGAATGCCTGTCGCAGGAGCGGCGCCGGCAGGAAGCGGCCATCGGGTCGCAGGTTGAGGCCGAGCGGCCGGTTCAGCGCACCCGGAATATGACCGGCGACGGGATCGATCGGTTCGGCTTCGCCGCGGTGCCGTTCGGCCGTGCGCGCATCGACGAGCAGCAGCGTGGGCTGCGCGAGATTGCGTTCGATCGCGTCGACGTCGACCTGGCCCGCGAGCGGCTCGCGCCGGCCGAGCGCCACCGGCGTGCGGCGCGGCGATGCCGGTTCGCCGCTCTCGACGGGATAGCCGGCGGCGCGCCACGCGGGGAAACCACCGTCGAGCACGGCGACGGCCTCGTGGCCGATCCAGCGGGCGAGCCACCAGAGCCTCGCGGCCATGGCGCCGCCCGCATCGTCGTAGGCCACGAGCTGCGTGTCCTCGGCCAGGCCCAGCTCGCCGAGCCGCCGGCGCAGTGCGTCCGGGTCCGGCAGCGGGTGGCGGCCGGTATGCGGCCCGACCGGGCCCGCGAGATCCTCGTCCTGGTGGAGGAAGGCGGCGCCGGGAATGCGGCCGGCAAGCCAGGCGCGACGGCCGGCGTCCGGGTCGCCCAGCTCGTGCCGGCAATCGACCACGAGGCAGTCGTCGATCCGCAGCGCGAGGTCCTCGACCTCGACCAGGCTGGTCCAGCGCATCAGTCCTCCAGTGCGATGTGGCGGCGATAGAACTCGTGGAAGTGCTGCATGCCGTCCTCCATCGGGCTCTGGTAGGGGCCGGCCTCGTCGAGGCCGCGGGCGAGCAGCGCGCCGCGTCCCGCATCCATGCGCCGGGCGATCTCGTCGTCCTCGATGCAGGTCTCCATGTAGGCGGCGCGTTCGGCCTCGACGAAGCCCGGTTCGAAGAGCGCGATCTCCTCGGGGTAGTAGAACTCCACGATGTTGGTCGTGCGCTGCGGCCCGCGCGGCACGAGGCTCGAGACGACGAGCACGTTGGGGTAGTACTCGACCATGATGTTCGGGTAGTAGGCGAGCCACACCGCACCATAGCGCGGCAGCTCGCCGTTGCAGCTGCGGATCACTTCCTCGTGCCAGCGCCGGTAGGTCGGCGTGCCCGGCTTGCGCAGGTCCTCGTGCAGGCCGACCGTCTGGACCGAGAACCAGTCGCCGAAGGTCCAGTCGAGATCGTCGCAGGACACGAACTTGCCCAGTCCCGGATGGAAGGGACCGACGTGGTAGTCCTCCAGGTAGACCTCGAGGAAGGTCTTCCAGTTGTAGTCGCACTCGTGGACTTCGACATGGCCCAGCATGTAGCCGTCGAAGTCGATGGTGTCCTCCAGCCCCACCGCGCGCAGGTCGGCCGCGATGTCGCGCGGACCGTCGAACAGCAGTCCGCGCCACGCCTGCAGCGGGCTGCGCGCGAGGCTCGCGCAGGGCTGCTCGCGGAACTGCGGTGCGCCCAGCAGTTCGCCGCGCAGGTTGTAGGTCCAGCGATGCAGCGGGCACACGATGCTGCCGGCGTTGCCGCGGCCATTGAGCATGATGGCCTGGCGATGGCGGCAGACGTTCGAGAGCAGTTCCACGCCACGGTCGTTGCGCACCAGCACCCGGCCCTCGTTCTCCGCGGCCAGCGTGTGGTAGTCGCCCGGTTCGGGGACCATCAGTTCATGGCCGATGTAGCCCGGGCCCTGCCGGAAGAGCACGTCGAGCTCGCGGGCGAGGAGGGCTTCGTCGAAGTAGGCGGAGACGGGGAGTTGCGCGCGCGAGGGGGACAGCAGCTCGCGCCGACCCGGGTCCGACATTCTGATCCTCCAGGAAAGTCGAAGGATGGATCCAAGCCATGCCGGGCGCGCGCGATGCCTCGTGGCGGGCCCGGCTCGAAGGGGCCCAAGGATACCCGAAATGCCGTCCCCGAGGCGATGCGGGCGCCCGGGGAGCGCCCGGCAGGGCCTCTCCGGCGTGCGATGCCCGATCGCAGTAAAATTGGTCGATCACGAACGCCGGGCGCTGCGGTGCACGCAGCCGTCCGGCCCAATCGTCGGTCCCAAGCCCATGTCCAGCAGATCCCCCGAGCCCGCGACGCCTGGCGACGCTCCCGAAGCCGCGACCGAGCCGATCCCCTTCGAGGCGGCGGTCAGCGAGCTCGAAGCCATCGT
>DAIMFM010000101.1:0-10394 GCA_036724585.1 Burkholderiaceae bacterium
ATCACACGTCCAAGAGGTTCACGATGTCCTTGCATTCCGCGCGGCATCCACACAAACGCGTCAGCGTCCGCCTTGCTGCGGTCGGCGGGCGACAGGTGCGGGCCGAGCTGGAAGGTGTCGGCGAAGCCGGTTCGCGAGGCTTTGGACGGCTAAGCCGCGAAATGGAGGCGGCGAACGCCCGACTCGCGGCCTTCTCGCGGCGGGTCCGGGTAGCAGCCGCCGCGGCCGTGGCAGCCGCTGCCGCTGCAGGCGTAGCGATGATCCGGTCCGGCCTGCAGACGGTTGATGCGCAGGCCAAGCTGGCTCAATCGCTCGGCACCACCGTCGCCTCGATCCAGACGCTGGAGCGCGCGGGCGAGCTTGCCGGCGTCTCGATGTCCGGCATCGAACAGGCGACCAAGGATCTGACGCGCCGTCTCAGCCAGGCGGCCGCCGGGACCGGCCCCGCCGCCGATGCGCTGGACCGGCTCGGGCTCTCGGCCTCCGCCCTGCTGGCCCTGCCGCTCGACGAGCGTGTGGGCGCGATCAACGCTGCCATCGAGGAGTTCGTGCCGGTTGCCGAGCGCGCAGCCGTCGCGGGCCAGCTTTTCGGCGAGGAAGGCTCCATCGCCATGTCGCGCATCGACACCGCGACGCTCCGCCAGGCGACGGAGGACGTGCGCGCCTTCGGTGTCGTGGTCTCCGAGCAGGACGCCGACCAGATCGAGCGGACGAACGACGCGATCTCGAGGTTGGGCCTCATCTGGCGCGGGCTGTCGAACCAGCTTGCCGTTGTCGCGGCGCCGGCGCTGGAGGCGGTCGCGGACGCGATGGCGGTGCTCGCCAGCCGCACCGGCCCTCTGGGCATCGCCATCCGCGGGCTCTTCGATAACATCGGGCGGCTGGCGAACTATGCCGCCACCTTCGCCACATTCCTTGCCGGTCGCTGGGTCGCGGGTCTCGCCGCTGCTGCACTCTCGGTGCGCGGGCTCGCCACGGCGCTGGTCATCCTGCGCGGCGCGGTGATCCGGACCGGCATCGGCGCGCTCATCGTCGGCGCGGGAGAACTGATCTACCAGCTCACGCGCCTCGTCTCGGGCGCGGGCGGGTTCGGCAACACCATGGCGCTCCTTGGCGATCTCGCCAGCGAGGTCTGGGATCGGATCGGCAAGGGGGCTGCGAGCGTCGGAGCCTCGGCCATGGCGGCCTTCGCCGACATCCAGGCCTCGGCAGCAACTGCCATGCAGGGCGCGCTCGAGGCCGTGGTCGGCTTCGCCAATGCCGCCGTGAACAGCTTCGAAGGCGCGTTCGAGGCGATCAGGGCCGTCTGGGGTCTGCTTCCAGCTGCCATTGGCGATCTGGCGTTCCAGGCGGCGAACAGCCTGATCGAGGGTGTCGAGGCGATGCTGAATGGCGTCGTCACCCGGATCAACGGCTTCATCGAGGGCGTGAATGCCGGGCTGGAAGCGCTCGGCGTCGAGCGCCGGATCGGGGTCATCGCCGAGCTTGATCTCGGCCGCCTCGAGAACAGTTTCGCCGGCGCCGCCACCGGGGCCGCCACGGCGGCGCGCGATGCCTTCGCCTCGGCCTTCGCCGACAACCCGCTAGCCGTTTCGGATCTTGGACTGACGGTAGCCGCCAGCGATGCCGCGGCCTCGGCCGAGGCCTGGCGTCAGACCGCCGCAACGCTGGCCGACGGCGCGCTCCAGCCGCTTGCCGCACTCGATGCCCTGCGCGCCGCCGTCAGCAGCACAGGCACGGAGGCCGAGACGGCGCTCGACGGCGCGACGGTCGCTGCAGAGCGCTTTGACGCCGCGCTTTCCGGTGAGGACGGGGCGGGACCGGCCGCCGCGCTCGACGACACAGCCGAGGCCGCGGGGCGCGCGGGCGGTGCAATGCAGACGGCGGCCGATGTCGCGCGCCAGTCCTGGGATGCGGCGCGGACGGCGGTGGAACGCACGCAGGAGATCGCGAAGGGGCTGGCAGAAGACATCACCGGTCCGATCAAGGAGGCGCTGAAGTCCGGCGAGCTCAGCTGGCAGACCTTCGCGGGCGCCGTGGCGGGGATCGCGCGCAACCTCGCGAGCCGCCTCATCGACCAGGCCTTCAAGCCGATCGAGGATGCGCTCTTCCGCGCCTTCTCCGGCGCGGGGACCGGCGGCGGTGGCGGCCTCTTCGGCTGGATCACGAGCGCCATCGGCGGGCTGTTCGGGATCGGTGGCTTTGCCAAAGGCGGGGCCTTCGCGCAGGCCGGCGAGATCACGGCCTTCGCCCGGGGCGGCGTGGTCAACGGTCCAACGGTGTTTCCCTTCGCGCGGGGGATCGGGCTCATGGGCGAGGCCGGACCCGAGGCGATCTTGCCCCTGCGCCGCGGTCCGGGCGGGCGGCTCGGCGTCGAGACGACCGGCGGTGATCCGGCACCCCAGCCCGCGACCCGTATCGTCAACGTGCTCGATCCCGCCATCGTCGGGGACTACCTCGCGACGCCCGCGGGCGAGCGGCTCATCGTCAACGTGATCCGGCGCAACCGGGGAGGCCTCGATGCCTGACCGGCTCTGGCCCCTCCCGGCACAGACGCCGATCACAGAAGTGCTCGAGTGGTCGACCGACGTCCTGGTCACCGAGGCTGCCGAACAGCGGATCGCGCTTCGCATGGGACCACGGTCCACGCTGACCCTCTCGCATCTTCTCAATGCACCAGGGCTTGCTGAGGCGGCCGAACTAGGCCGGGCCGGACCGCTCGACGACTGGATCCTGCCGCTCTGGCATCTGGCGCGCCCCGCGACGGCACCGGTCGACGCGGCTGACCTCACGGTCTTCGTCGACACGACCGACGGCGCCTTCGATGGGGCGGCGCAGGCTATCATTGCTGCCGATGGTGGCAGGGCGCATCTCAGCGAGATTTCCGCCGTGCTGCCCGACCGGCTGGAGCTTGCAGTGGCGGCGGGCGTCAGTCTCGCGCACGCCATCGTGGCCCCGGTCGGCAGTGCCTTCCTCGCACGGCCCGTCGAGATCGACCGCCGCCGTCAGGGCCTCGGGACGGTCACGGCGAGCTTCACGCTCCGGCTCAGCGACGGCAGCGCTGCTGCCAGCCCCTATCCCCAGCACCAGGGGCTCGACGTGCTGACCGATCCGGCCGTCCTGCGCCAGCCGCTCGCAGAGACGCTCAGCCAGACAGTCGAAGCCATCGACAACGGCTTCGGGCCCATCGTGCTCGAGCCCGTCCTCACCCATGTCCAGCGCCGGTCGACCATCGCGCTGATCGACCGCGGCTCCGCGCGTCTGACCTGTCGGCGCTGGCTGCTCTCCCTGCGCGGTCGTCAGCGCGCCTTCTGGCTGCCGACCTGGGGCCGGGAACTCGTGCTGCAGGCGGCGGTCACCTCCGGCGCGACCTCCATCGTCGTCGCGTCGCTCGCCGATCCCTCCGTCTGGATTGGCCGACACCTGATGATCGATCACCCGACAGGGCTGGTCTTCCGTGAGGTTACCGCCGCCGCCTGGGACGCGCTGGGGATCCGGCTCTCCATCGCCGCACCCGGAAAGAGCGTCGCCCTCGGCACGCCGATCCATCTTCTCCTGAAGGTCCGCTCGGATGCCGACCGGATCGAACTCACGCACGGACCGAACCGGACGGAGCTTGCACTGCCGCTGATCGAGACGCCCTCATGACCTACGATCTTGCCGAGACCTCGACCGCCGAGGGGCGGCCGTACTTCCTCTACCTATTCGCGGAAGGGGCTGCCGCCTGGCGTTTCACCAGCCGCGCGAGCGCCTGGACCTCGCCGGCAGGCGCCATCGGCGACGAGACCGAGGATCTGGTCTGGGAGCCCTCGGCCGTGAGCCACGGCTCCGTCGTCCAGAGCAGCGATCCCCGGCGGGTGGATCTCTCGGTGACCTTCCCGCTCTCCGATCCCTTCGCCCGCCGCTATCTCGGACCGCGCGGCCGGTCGGTGACAACGCTCACCATCTTCCGTGGCCACGAACAGGTCCCGGTCGAGGTGGTCGCGCACTGGAAGGGACGCATCGTCTCGGCGCGCGTCGAGGGGCGGCGGATCACGCTGCGCGCTGAATCGCTCTTCACCTCGATGCGACGCGAGGGCGTGCGGGCGAAGTACCAGCGCCTCTGCCGCCACGCGCTCTATTCCCGCGGCTGCCGTCTCGACATCGAGAGCTTCTTCGTGGGCGGCACCGCGACCGCGCGATCCGGGCTCGAGATCACCGTGACCGAGGCCGCGCTTCTGCCCGATGGCTGGTTCCGCGGTGGGGTCCTGCGCCACGCGGGGCTCCTCGGGTTCATCACCGGCCATGTCGGGGACCGGCTGACGCTCGCGGGACGCATGCCGGAACTGGAGACGGCGATCGACGATCCAGAGACGGTCGCCGTCATCGACATGGCGCCCGGCTGCGATCTCCGCCGCGACACCTGCGCCGCCAAGTTCGGCAATCTCCTGAACTTCGGCGGCTTCCCCGACATCCCCGGACGCAATCCCTTTGGCGGCGCCAGCATCGTCTGAGGGCAGCTCAGCCGAGATAACGGGAGGTGTTCTCCGTGTTGAAGTTCCGCCAGGCTGTCTGGGCCCTGGCCCATTCGTGAAGATGAGCTTCCAACCGCTTGCGGAGCAGGTCGTCGGCCAATGCCGGATCGGAAGAGATGACGAAGGCCTCGAGTCCGTCTGTGCCATACTGGCGCGCATAGTCAGGGAGAATGCCCCGACGGTTGATGTTGCGGTCAGTCCCGTCCTTCATCGCGCGATACCACTGTAGCGCCCCCCTGTGTCGGCTGAGGATGTTCTTCGATTGACCGATACGGATGCCTCGCACGGGCCAGAGCACTTCAACGTAGACGCCGGCGCAACGCGGCAAGTCCTGACTGTGACCCTTTCGCCAGTCCATGTTCAGGGGAAGGCCGAGGAATGTCGGCTGTTGGCCCGACAGCGTGTGGTCAATCTCAAGCATGCAACTTCTCAACGTGTCGTGTCGGTGCCACCTCGCGCGGAAGGAACGGACGCCCTGACGCAAACCTGGACTGGCTTCGTTATCCCCTAGCCGGGCTTCCTGACCAGAATGTGACCCAGATCGGTCACGGCTCAGAACCAACACCACTGCGTGCCTCCCGGCGCGACTGCCACCATCCTCGAGAACACCGCCCATGGTCTGGAACTTCGTCGTCCAGATCGTCGCCAGCCTCGTGCTGACGGCGATCTCCTATGCGCTTTCCCCGAAGCCGAAGACGGAAGCGCCCAAGGCGGCCGGGCTCGACGATTTCGACCTGCCGACCGCCGAGGAAGGCCGGCCGATCCCGGTCGTGTTCGGCACCGTGCTGCTGCGCGGCCCGAACGTCGTCTGGGCCGGCGATCTCAAGGTCGACCCGATCCGCAAGAAGGGGGGCAAGAAGTGAGCGAGACCATCATCGTCCGCGCCGAGGACATCCGCGCGGCCCGGCTCTGCTTTCAGGGCGCGCGTCCCTGGTTCCGCCGCCACGGGCTCGACTGGCAGGCTTTTCTCGTTGAAGGACTGCCCGCCGAGGTGCTGGCCGCCACCGGCGACGCACTGGCGCTGCGCGTGATCGCCGAGGCCGCGAAGCGCGTCGGGCGCCTGTCGGGCGAGGCCTGACATGGGCGGTCGCTCCAAGTCCCAGACGGTCGGCTACAAGTATTCCCTCGGGGCGCATCTCGCGCTCTGCCACGGGCCCGTCGATGCGATCCGCGAGATTCGGGTCGACGACCGCACCGCCTGGTCGATCGGCACCGGCCAGAGCAGCGCCGCCGGCACAGGCGTTGGCGCGCTCGCAAGCTACGGCACCGTGGGGGCCATGTCGGCGACCGCTGCCGCCGTCGGCGACAGCGTGGCCGAGGTGACCTTTCCGGGCACGCTTGCCGGGATCCGCCTCGGCGCGAGCTATGACCTGAAGCTCGGCACCGACAACACGACCCGCACGGTCACCGTTCAGGCCGTGAGCTACGATGGCGCGGCCGGGACCACGACCTGGCTCGTCGAGCCCGCCGCCACGGCCTTCGCCGCGCAGTCCGTCACGGTCGCCGATGCCGCGAGCCTGCCGAGCCTCAGCGGCGGCGCCGCAGGCGGGCGTATCCGGATCAACAAGCCGAACCTCTTCGGCGGCGAGAGCCGCGAGGGCGGCATCGTCGGCGACATCGACGTCCTGATGGGCGGGACCACGCAGGGCCAGAACGACTACCTCGCCGCGCAGGCGGGTTCCCACGTGCCGGGCTATCGCGGCATCTGTTCGCTCGTCCTGCGGCAGGTCTATCTCGGTCTCAATCCCTACCTGAAGCCGTGGGCCGTCCGGTTGACCCGGATCCTGCGCGCCGAGGACGGTAATCCGCAGTGGTATCCCGAGACGGCGCAGATCGTGCCCGAGGTCCGGATCGGGGATGCGGCGATCTACATCGCCATGGATACCTCGGGCTCCATGTCCGGCAGCCGCATGGCGGCCCAGCGAACCGCCGTCTCGCACCTCATCGCCGAGATCGGCGCGAACGCGCTGGAGCCCAACGACATCCAGATCGTCACCTGGAACTCGACGGTCACTGGCACAATTGTCCGCCGCAACGCCGATGCCGCGGCCTATGGCGAGATCAAGGACTGGGTCGACGCGCTGCCGACCACCGTGAGCGGCGGGACGGATTTCGGGGCGGCGGTTGCCCAAGCTGGCGCCTTCTTCAATGGCGCGGGCGGCAAGCGGCGCATCCTGATCTTCGTGACCGACGGCGAGCCGAGCCCGGCGTCGAGCCTCGAGAGCGCCAAGGCGACGCTCGCGGGCCTCACGGAGGTCGACGTCTTCGCCTTCAACATCGCGCTCTCGGACACGAGCGCCACCGGCCAGATCGATAACACGCCCGTCGATGGCGTGCCTGTCGTGCCCGCCGGTGATCCCGACGTGCTCGTCGCCTCGCTCCGTGCTGCCTTCGGCGAGGGGCCGGACATGAACCCGGCCCACATCATCCGGGAGTGCCTGACGAACCGCGACTGGGGCCTCGGCCACGGCTTCACCGACATCGGCCTTAGCTTCGCTACCGCCGCCGATGCGCTCTTTGCCGAAGGTTTTGGCCTCTCGCTCCTCTGGCAGCAGGAATCGACGATCGAGGACTTCATCGCCGACGTCCTGAAGCACATCGACGCCTATCTCTACGTCGACCGCCGCTCGGGCCGCTGGGAGCTGAAGCTCATCCGGGCCGACTACGACTCGGAGACGTTGCCGATCTTCGACGAGACCAACGTCGTCGACTGGGGCGAGCTTGGGCGCCGGGAGGCCGCCGATCTGGTGAACTCGGTCACCGTGAAGTTCTCGGACGCAAGGACGGATCAGACTGGATCGGTCAGCGTCACCGATACTGCGCTCGTCCAGGACCTCGGACAGGTCGTCAGCGCCACCGCCGACTATCCGGGGGTCCGCTACGAGTCGCTCGCCGTGCGCGTGGCCGAACGCGACCTGCGCGCGCTTTCGTCGCCGATCCTGTCGGGCGAGATCACTGTCACACGCGTCGGCGCCGATCTCGATCCGGGCGACGTGATCCGGCTCGTAAGCCAGCGCCGCGGTCTTGAGGGTGTCGCGGTCCGCATCGTCGAGATCGACCACGGCGACGGGCGCGCGAACGGCGTGCGGCTTCGCATTGCCGAGGATGTCTTCGGTCTAGGCGACACCGCTCTTGTTGGCGGCGAGAGCGGCGATCCGGGGCGGCTCATCCTGCCGCCGAAGCCGCTCGCGCGCCGCTGGGTGACCGAGGCGCCATACTGGCTTCTTGTGCGGGAACTCGGTCACGTGCAGGCCGATGCGCTGCTCGACGAGGATCCGGACGCGGGCGCGCTGGTCGCCGCCGGCGAGCGCCCCTCGGCCGATGCGCTCTCGGCGCAGGTCTGGATCGACAGCGGCACCGGCTACGCGCTCGAGGCCGGCGTCGAGTTCGTGCCGACGGCGCTCCTGACGGCGAATGTGACAGACGATCCGGCCGAGCGGGTGCTGCCGGTCGGCAGCTGGACGGGCCTCACGGACGTGACCATCGGCACGCTCGCCGCGATCGGGGACGAACTCGTCCGGATTGACGGCGTCAGTACCACGACCCTGACGGTCGGTCGGGGCTGTCTCGACACCGTGCCGCAGGTCCATCCTGCGGGCACGCCGGTGAACTGCTGGCAGCTCCTCGCGAACGCGAGCGAGGCGCGCTTCGCGGCGGGAGAGATCGTAGCGGTCAGAATGCTGCCGGAAACGGGGTTCGGGACGCTGCCGCTCAGCCAGGCGCCCGAGGACGAGGTCACGCTCGCCTCCCGCGCCATCCGGCCGCTGCCGCCGGGCGACCTACGCGGAAACGGCGTCTCGGTCGTGAACCCCAACGTCCTGAACCTCGGACCCGTGCTTCTGACATGGGCGCACCGCGACCGGCTCCTTCAGACGAGTGTCGCGATCGACGCCTATGACGCGGGCGACATCGGCCCGGAGCCGGGTGTCATCTACGTCCTCGAGATCCGCTGGGTCGATCCGGACACCGATGCGGTCGTCGAACCGCCCGCGTCGGTGATCGAGGTCGGCAACGCTACCAGCTTCACGCTCACGAAGGAGGATGTGCCGATCCTCTCGGCGCCGACGGGAACGAAGCATTTCGAGGTGCGGGTGCAGGCGCGTCGCGTGGCGGGCAGCGCGACCTATGAGGCTCGGGCCGCGCGCTCGATCCGGCTCTTCATGCCGGACGGGATCAAGGTCGCCGAGGCCAACCTCTGGACCGAGTTCGGGGCGGAGGCCCGGCTGACGGTGCCCGAGACCGTGGTTTTCCTCGGTCTCGGCGGCGCGGTCCAGCTGACCGTGGCCGACGCTGCGCTCTGGATCGGCTTCGGGGCGGACGCCCGGCTGAGCGTGGCGCGGGCCGATCTTTTCCACGAACGCGGCGGGGACGCGCGTCTCACCGCCGCCGCAAGCGCTCTCTACATCGAGGTGATCCCATGAGTTACATCCTCCATCTCGGCCACCAGGTCACGGATCTCTCCGGAGTGACCGGGCTGATCAGCACCGACGCCGCAGGCTTTGATCCGGCCTACGACGTCAACGCCGTCAAGATCACCGCCAGCAACAGTTCGTCCGTGCCCTTCACGGCGACATGGGCGGAACCCACGGGCGACATCTGGATCGGGTTCCGCTACCGGGCGCCGTCGATCAACGCCCACGTCATCGCACAGGACGGCATCTTTCTCGAGTTCTACGACGCGGCGAACCGGCAAGTCGGGCTCGTCCGGACCGAACGAGACGACGAGAAGTACCGTGCGATGGCCATTGGCGATACCAGCGTCGACGGGGCCTCTTCGTTTGTCGCCGCCACCAACCAGGCCTACTGGGTCGACGTCAAGATCGCCGTCGGCGCCAACATCACCATCGAGTTCCATATCGATGGCGTGCTTCACAGCAGCGCCACCGCCGCCAACACCGGCGGTAAGGGCCGCCCCGTCCGCTGCGTCTGGCGCAATCTCCACCTCTTCGACTTCTACAACCCGGCCACATGGTACTATGCCCACATCGCGGTGCTCGACGGCGTCTCGACCATCGGCCGGCGCTTCGTGCGGCGCACCCCGGATCTGGTCGGAACCTACGACGCCTTCTCCGGCGGGATCGACGCGATCAAGGACAGCGACATCGCCACGCGGGCGGCGAGCGACATCGCGGGCCAGCGCCTCTCCTTTTCGCTCGCGGGGCCGACCGGTCCCGCCGGGGCCACGACCATCGCGGGCGTCCACGTCAAGCAGCTGGCCCAGCTCGGCACCGCCGGGCCGACAGGCATCGCGGGTTTCCTGCGCATGGGAGGCGTGGACTACGACGCGACGCCCGGCACGCCCTCGGCTGACCTGCCATCGCCGGTCTATTCGAGCTGGGATCTGAACCCTGCGGACAGCACCCCCTGGACGGCGGCGACGCTGCCGACGGAAGTGGGGATCGTCTCGTCATGACCCCACCCCGAACCGACAAGGGCGACGTGAGGATGTCGGAGGCAGAGTTCCGAGCCTTCCTCACCCAGGCCGCCGAAGAAGGCGCGAAGCGTGCGCTCGCCGATGCCGGGATCGACGGCAAGGATGCCGCCCTCGACATCCGCGATCTCCGCGCGCTCCTCGACTGCATCCGCTTCGTCCGCCGCACCGCTGTCCAGACCGCCGTCCATCTCATCACCACCGGCATCATGCTCGCGCTCCTCGCCGGCATCGCGCTGAAGCTGAAGATCTTCGGCGGAAGCCCCTGACCCGACCGGGCAGCGATTTCGTCACCACCAGACCCGCCCGCGAGGCGGGTTTTTCGTTTTCGGAGGACTCCATGACCACGACCTTCTACGACCACTGGCGCGACGTTCCCGAGACCGCCTGGCGTTGGCCGAACTTCAGCCCGGCCGAGATCGCCTGCCGGGGCACCGGCAAGCTGCTGA
>DAIMFM010000102.1:0-10354 GCA_036724585.1 Burkholderiaceae bacterium
GGAGCCGAGGCCGCCCATCTTGTTCATCTGGCCGAGCTGGGCAAGGAAGTCGTTGAGGTCGAAGCGGTTGCCCGCCTTGAGCTTGTCGGCGAGCTCGCGCGCCGCCGCCTGGTCGACGTTGCGCCGGGCCTCCTCGACGAGCGACACGATGTCGCCCATGCCGAGGATGCGGTTCGCCATCCGGTCGGGATGGAAGCTCTCGAGGCCGTCGAGCTTCTCGCCGACGCCGACGAACTTGATCGGCGCGCCGGTGATGGCCCGCACCGACAGGGCCGCGCCGCCGCGCGAGTCGCCGTCGAGCTTGGTGAGCACGACGCCGGTCAGGGGCAGCGCCTCGCCGAAGGCGCGGGCGGTGTTGACCGCGTCCTGGCCCTGCATGGCGTCGACCACGAACAGGGTCTCGACCGGGCGCAGGCTGGCGTGGAGCTCGCGGATCTCGGCCATCATCTGCTCGTCGATCGCGAGCCGGCCCGCGGTGTCGACGATCAGGACGTCATGGAAATGGCTGCGGGCCCACTGCAGGGCCGCCGCCGCGATCTCGGCGGGCTTCTGCTGCGGGCTGGAAGGGAAGAAGTCGACCCCCGCCTGGCCGGCGACGGTGCGCAGCTGCTCGATCGCGGCCGGCCGGTAGACGTCGCACGACACCGTGAGGACCTTCTTCTTCTGGTTCTCGCGCAGCCACTTGCCGAGCTTGCCGACCGTGGTGGTCTTGCCGGCGCCCTGCAGGCCGGCCATCAGGACGACCGCCGGCGGGGCGGCCGACAGGTCGAGGCCCTTCGACGCGCCGCCCATGAGCTCGACGAGCTCGCGGTTGACCACGCCGACCAGCGCCTGGCCGGGGGACAGGCTCCCGATGACGTCCTCGCCGAGCGCCTTTTCCTTGACCCGGGCGATGAAGTCGCGCACCACGGGCAGGGCGACGTCGGCCTCGAGCAGCGCGATGCGGATCTCGCGCAGCATCTCCTGGGTGTTGGCCTCGGTGAGGCGGGCCTCGCCGCGCATCGTCTTGACGACACGCGACAGGCGTTGCGACAGATTTTCCAGCATGGCCTTGTATTAAACTGGTTCGATGTCGATTCTACTGGTTGTCGCCTACCTGCTGCCGGTGGTCCTCTACGGCAACGCATGGCGACTGGCAGTGCGCAGCGCCGGCGAGCCGCCGTCGCAGCAGGCCGGCTCGGGGTGGCAACTGGCAGGACTCGCCGCGCATCTCGCCAGCCTGTACTTCGCCTTCTTCCCGAACGGGGTGCCGCACATCGGTTTCGCACCCATCCTGTCCGCCGCCCTCTGGGTCGGCGTCGGCCTGCTCTGGTTCGAGGGCCTGCGCGTCCACATGCGTGCCCTGCAGGTCCTGATCCTGCCGGTGGCGATGCTCGCCGTCGTGCTGCCATGGGCCTTCCCTGGCGGCAACATGGCCGACCACGACGGCGGGCCGATGTTCGTGCCGCATGTCCTGGTCGGCACGCTCGCCTACGCGGTGCTGCTTGTCGCTGTCGCCCAGGCCGGGCTGATGGCGAGCGCCGAGCGCGCCCTGCATGGCCGGGCGGGTGGGGGCGCCTCGGTGCTCGATCGCTTCCTCGACGAGCTGCCGCCGCTGCTGGCGCTCGAGCGCGTGCTGTTCCGGCTGATCGCGATCGGCTGCGCGCTGCTCACCCTGACGCTCCTGAGCGGCTTCGTCTTCAGCGAGGAAATCTTCGGCAGGGCGTTTCGTTTCGAGCACAAGACCCTGCTGGCGCTGATCGCCTGGGCGGTCTTCGCGGCGCTGCTGCTCGGGCGCTGGTTGCGCGGCTGGCGGGGCCGGATCGCGCTGCGCATGACCTTCATCGGTTTCGCGGTCCTGGTGCTGGCCTACGCCGGCACCCGCTTCGTGCTCGAGGTCGTGCTCGACCGCTTCTAGCGGCACCGGGCGCGCGTTTCCAGCAACAGGATGGGGTCCTTCGATGGGTAAGGTGGTTTTCTGGCTGGCGGTCCTCGGTGCGGTCTTCCTCGTGGCGCGCGCCGTCGGACTGCTCCAGCGACGCGAGGCGGCGCGCCGGCGCGATGCCGACGCCGGCCCGCGCGCGCTGGAGATGGATCGCTGCGCCCACTGCGGCGTGCACTTCCCGCGCGCCGACGCGGTGCGCGAAGGCGCCAGCAGCTATTGCAGCGAAGAGCACCGCCGGGCGGCCTCGCGATGAGGGGGGCGGCGTCGTCGGCGCCGGTGCGCCCGACGGCCACGACGACTTCCGTCCCGCCTTCCGTCTCCGCCTCGCACTGGAGCGCGCTGCGCTGGTATTCGATCAGCCGGGTCGTGCTCGCCACGCTCCTGCTGGTCGCATCCTGGGGCTACGACGGCAGGGTCCTGATCGACATCAGCGATGTCCGCCAGTTCCGCAGCATCGCCTTCGTCTACCTGGTGCTCGGCATCGGGTATCTCGCCACGATCCGCTGGGGCCGCCCCCAGTTCCGGCCCTTGCGCGACCTCCAGCTGCTCACCGACCTGGTCGCGATCGTGCTGCTGATGAGCGTGGCGGGCGGCATCCGGGGCGGGCTCGGCGTGCTGGTGGTGGCCTCGGTGGCGGCCGCGGCCGTGATCAGCAATGCGCGCACGGCGGCGCTCTACGCCGCCGCCGGCACCCTCGCGCTGCTCGCCGAGACCGCGGTGCGCTCCTGGCGGGCGGGCGCCCTCGACGCCTCCGACTCGCTGCTCGCCGGCCTGTTCGGCATCGCCTGCTTCCTGGTCGCGATGGCGGTGAGCTCGCTGGCCAGCCGCCTCTCGCAGCAGGAGGCGCTCGCGCATCGGCGCGGCGAGGACCTGCGCAACCAGCTCGCGGTCACGCAGCGAGTGATCGCCGAGCTCGACATCGGCGTGATGGTGGTGAGTGCGCAAGGCAAGGTGCGGACCATGAACCGCGCCGCCCAGGAGATGATCGGGCGGCCCGGCGACCCCTTCGAGCGCGCCCAGGGCGGGCGCGCCCCGGCCCTAGACCGCGTCCTCGGCCCGGCCTGGCAGGGCTTGCAGGCGCTCTACCTCAACTGGCGCGAGCAGGCGGGCGCCATGCCCTACGAGGGCGAGTTCGCTCCCGCGCCCCCGACGGCGCCGGGAGAGCCCCGGCCCAGCCTGCGCCTGCGCTTCATGCGTGCGCGCGACAGCGAGGACAGCGACGCGGTGCTGCTGATCGAGGACATGCACGAGCTCGAGCTGCGCGCCCAGCAGCTCAAGCTCGCTTCGATGGGCAGGCTGTCGGCCTCGATCGCCCACGAGATCCGCAATCCGCTCGCCGCAATCCGGCACGCCAACGGACTGCTCGCCGAAGGGCTGGCCGAGCCCACGCTGCGACGGCTCGCCCGCATCATCGAGGACAACACGGTGCGGATCGACCGCACCATCGAGGACGTCCTGTCGCTGTCGCGGCGCGATCGATCGGGCGACGAGTCGATCGACATGGCGCGCTTCCTGCCCGCCTTCGCCGCCGAGTTCACCCGCCAGGCCGGTGTCGATCCCGAGCGCGTGCGTGTGTCGGTGCGCAGCACCCGGGCGCTCGCCTTCGACTCGAACCACCTGCGCCGGGTGCTCGCCAACCTGGTCGGCAACGCCCTGCGCTACGCCAGCATGGCGCCGGGCGCCGTATCGATAGAATGGGCCGAGACGTCGGCCAATCGCCTAGAATTGCGAATTGCGGACGACGGGCCGGGCATGTCGGATGAAGCGCTGCGCCATGCCTTCGAGCCCTTCTTCACGACCGAAGGTCGCGGCACCGGCCTCGGTCTTTACCTCGCCCGCGAACTCTGCGGCGCCAACGGCGCCGGGATCCGCTACGAGCGCGGCGGGAGCGGGCGTTACGGCGGCGGCTTCGTGATCGAGCCGAGGCCGGCGGGGGGTGGCGCAGGAGCATGAAGCCGATCGAATCACGTGGGGTCGCCGGGAATCGCCAGCAGGCCATTCCCAGGGTGCTCGTCGTCGACGACGAGGCCGACCTGCGCGAGCTGCTCGAGCTCACCCTGGTCGGCATGGGCCTGGACGTCGATTGCGTCGCCGACATCGCGCAGGCCGGGCGCCAGCTCGACGCCACCGACTACGCGCTTTGCCTGACCGACATGCGGCTGCCGGACGGCACCGGCCTGGAGCTGGTCGAGCGCATCGCGCGCGATCACCCGAATACCCCCGTGGCGGTCATCACCGCATACGGTAGCGCCGAGAATGCGGTCGCGGCCCTCAAGGCCGGCGCCTTCGACTACCTCGCCAAGCCGGTCGCGCTCGAGTCGGTGCGCAACCTGGTGCGATCGGCGATCCGGCTGCCGGGTGCGACCGCGGCCACGCCGGCCGCGCCGGCCGGCCAGCCTGCCGACCCGACCGCCCGCATGCTCGGCGTCTCGAAGGCGGTGGCCGACGTGCGCGCGCAGATCCTGCGCCGGGCGCGCAGCATGGCGCCGGTCGCGATCAGCGGCGAGCCCGGCTCCGGCAAGGAACTCGCCGCCCGGCTGGTGCACGAGGCCGGCGTGCGCGGCGAGCAGCCGTTCGTCGCGGTCAACTGCGGCGCCATCCCAGAGAACCTGATGGAGGCCGAGTTCTTCGGCCATCGCAAGGGCGCCTTCACCGGCGCCGACGGCGAGCGCGACGGCTTCTTCCAGGCCGCCAACGGCGGCACCCTGTTCCTCGACGAGGTCGCCGACCTGCCGCTCGCGATGCAGGTCAAGCTGCTGCGGGCGATCCAGGAAAAGCGTGTGCGCAAGGTCGGCGGGACGTCCGAGGACCCGGTCGACGTGCGCATCATCAGCGCCACCCACCAGGACCTCGCGCAATGCGTCGCGGCGGGGCGCTTCCGCCAGGACCTCTACTACCGGCTCAACGTCATCGAGCTCAAGCTGCCGCCGCTGCGCGACCGTCGCGAGGACATCCCGGCGCTCGCGGTGGCCATCCTCGACCGGCTGGCGCACCGGGCCGGGCTGCCCGCGGCGCCGGCGCTCGCCTCGGTGACCCTGCGCTACCTCCAGACCTACAGCTTCCCGGGCAACGTGCGCGAGCTCGAGAACATCCTCGAGCGCGCCATGGCGTTCTCCAACGGCGAGGTGATCAACGTCGAGGACCTCGGCCTGCGGCCCGGCGCGACCGACGAGGCGGCCAACGCGCGCGACGCCACGCTCGCCGGCGAGGCTACCGCGCCGGCCACCGGTTCGCCCGCGCCGCGTACCGCCCCGGCGCTGTCGCCCGAGGGCATACCCGAGTCGCTGCCCGACTACCTCGACCATGTCGAGCGCCAGGCGATCGAGCGCGCGCTCGAGAAGACCCGCTACAACCGGACCGCGGCCGCCCGGCTGCTGGGCATCTCGTTTCGCGCCCTGCGCTACCGGATGCAGCGCCTCGGCATCAACTGAAGACTCCGGCATGAGCGCACGCGGCTTCGACGCGCAGGCGCCCGGCTGGCTCCTGGGCGCGCGCCGCTGCCCGTCGCCCAACCACGATCGCCGTCCCGCCGTGGACGTCGATACCGTCGTCATCCATTTCATCAGCCTGCCGCCCGGGCGCTTCGCGATGCGCAGCATCGAGGATTTCTTCTGCAACCGGCTCGACCTGCGCGCCCATCCCGTGCTGGCCGGGCTCGACGGCGTGCGGGTCTCGTCCCACCTGCTGATCGGGCGGCGGGGCGAGCTCGTGCAGTTCGTCTCCTGCGACGACCGCGCCTGGCATGCGGGCGCGTCGCGCATGCTGGGACGCTCGGCCTGCAACGATTTCTCGATCGGCATCGAACTGGTCGGCGACGAGCACCATCGCTTCACCCAGCGGCAGTACGCCCGGCTCGCGACGACGGTCGCCGCCCTGCGCCGCCGCTATCCGTTGCGCTTCGCCGTGGGCCACGCCGACATCGCGCCGGGACGCAAGATCGACCCGGGCCCCTACTTCGAATGGGACCGCGTACTGGCGCTGCCCGCCTTCGCGGGGCGCGAGCGCCCGCTCCCCGGGCCGGCCGGCGCGAGCGATATTCGGAACGCCGGTTCCGCGTCGCGGGCATAGCGCCGATGCGCCTCGCGGCGCGAAAGGCGTCCGCGTGCGGCGCCAGTGCTTGCCGCTCGCACGCATGCCCAGCAGCGACGCGGCTTTCGCGGGCAAGCGCTTCGCGCGACCGCTCGCATGCGCCCGGTCGGCGCCGGGCCATGGTTGATCGCGCGGCACGCGGCCCCTACAATTAGCGGCACCGAGCGATTCAACCCCCATATCTAGTGCGTCGCACTGGAGAGCCGCCACGGCGGCGGCGGGATTGGCTGGCCGCCTCGGAAGACAAAGCAACGACGACTCGCCGACGAGGCAGGGGCGGGCCAGTCCGCCATCCACCCCTGTCGGGACCCCGAGTCCCTGGCACTGATCAACACCGGAGAACCCCCAAGATGCAACGGATCGCCGATCGTCAGACGACGATTTCCCATGTGCCTTCCGACCGCGGCGCCGCCGTACCCGACGGCGCCGACGACAACACCGCCGCATCCGCGATCCGGTACGAGGACTACCGCATCATCCGGCGCAACGGTTCGGTCGTCGTATTCGAACCGGGCAAGATCTCGATCGCGATGACCAAGGCGTTCCTCGCGGTCAGCGGCGGGCAGGGCGCGGCATCGGCGCGCATCCGCAAGCTGGTCGAGGAGCTCACCGGCAACGTGGTCGCGGCACTGGTGCGCGGCAAGCCGGGTGGCGCCACCTTCCACATCGAGGACGTGCAGGACCACGTCGAGCTCGCCCTGATGCGCTCCGGCGAGCACGAGGTCGCGCGCGCATACGTCCTGTACCGCGAGCGCCGCGCCCAGGAGCGCGCCGCCGCCCGCGAGAAGCAGGCCGCCGCCGGCGGCGCACCCACGACCCCGGTGCTGCATGTCGTCGACAACGGCGTGGCCGCCCCGCTCGACGAGCAGGCGCTGGCGCAGCTCGTCGACAGCGCCTGCGAGGGCCTGGGCGACCATGTCGATGCCGCGCCGGTCCTGCGCGACACGCTCAAGAACCTCTACGACGGCGTCTCGCTCGAGGAGGTCCACCGATCCGCGATCCTGTCGGCGCGCGCCCTGATCGAAAAGGATCCCGACTACAGCCTGGTCACCGCCCGCCTCCTGCTGCACACGATCCGCCGCGAGGTCCTCGGCGCCGAGGTGGCGCAGTCCGAGATGGCCGAGCGCTATGCCGAGTACTTCCCCCGCTTCATCCGCCGGGGGGTCGAGGCCGGCCGGCTCGACGAGGCGCTGCTGCAGTTCGACCTGGACCGCATCGGCGCGGCGCTCGATGCGCAGCGCGACCTGCAGTTCTCCTACCTCGGCCTGCAGACGCTCTACGACCGCTACTTCCTGCACATCGACGAGCGCCGGATCGAGCTGCCCCAGGCCTTCTTCATGCGGGTGGCGATGGGGCTCGCCCTGAACGAGGTCGACCGCGAGGCGCGGGCGATCGAGTTCTACGAGCTGCTCTCGAAGTTCGACTTCATGAGCTCGACCCCGACGCTGTTCAACTCCGGCACCCAGCGCTCGCAGCTGTCGTCCTGCTACCTGACGACGGTCTCTGACGATCTCGACGGCATCTACGAGGCGATCAAGGAGAACGCGCTGCTGGCGAAGTACGCCGGCGGCCTGGGCAACGACTGGACGCCGGTGCGCGCGCTGGGCAGCCACATCCGCGGCACCAACGGCAAGAGCCAGGGGGTGGTTCCCTTCCTCAAGGTGGTCAACGACACCGCGGTCGCGGTCAACCAGGGCGGCAAGCGCAAGGGCGCGGTCTGCGCCTACCTCGAGACCTGGCACCTCGACATCGAGGAGTTCCTCGAGCTGCGCAAGAACACGGGGGACGACCGCAGGCGCACCCACGACATGAACACCGCCAACTGGATCCCGGACCTGTTCATGAAGCGGGTCGCGGCGAACGCCGACTGGACCCTGTTCTCGCCGGCCGACTGCCCCGACCTGCACGACAAGGTGGGCAGCGAGTTCGAGGCGGCCTACCTGCGCTATGAGCAGCAGACCGAGACGGGCGAGCTGCGCCTGTTCAAGAAGGTGAAGGCGGTCGACCTGTGGCGACGCATGCTCTCGATGCTGTTCGAGACCGGCCATCCCTGGCTCACCTTCAAGGATCCGTGCAACCTGCGCTCGCCCCAGCAGCACGTCGGCGTGGTCCACAGCTCCAACCTGTGCACCGAGATCACCCTGAACACCAGCGACTCCGAGATCGCCGTGTGCAACCTGGGTTCGGTCAACCTGCTCGCGCACCTCAAGCCCTCGGAGGGCCCGGACGCCATCAACGGCTGGGAGCTCGACCACGAGAAGCTGCGCCGCACGATCCGCACCGCGATGCGGATGCTCGACAACGTCGTCGACATCAACTACTACGCGGTCGGCAAGGCCCGCAACTCGAACCTGCGCCACCGGCCGGTCGGCCTCGGGCTGATGGGTTTCCAGGACTGCCTGCACCAGATGCGGGTCCCCTATGCCAGCCAGGCCGCGGTGGAGTTCGCCGATCGTTCGATGGAGGCGATCTGCTACAACGCCTACTGGGCCTCGACCGAGCTGGCCGAGGAGCGCGGCCGCTATTCCAGCTTCAAGGGTTCGCTCTGGGACCGGGGGATCATGCCTCGCGATTCCCTGCAGCTGCTCGAGTCGCACCGCGGCGGCTACCTGGAGGTCGACCAGAGCGAGACGCTCGACTGGCAGGCGCTGCGCGGGCGCATCGCCGAGCATGGCATGCGCAACTCCAACTGCGTGGCGATCGCGCCGACGGCGACCATCTCCAACATCATCGGCGTGTCCGCCTGCATCGAGCCGACCTACCAGAACCTTTACGTCAAGTCGAACCTCTCCGGCGAATTCACCGTGGTCAACCAGTTCCTGGTGCGCGACCTCAAGCGCCTCGGGCTGTGGGACGAAGTGATGGTGTCCGACCTCAAGTTCTTCGACGGTTCGCTGGCTCGCATCGACCGCATTCCGGCGGAGCTTCGCGAGATCTACGCCACGGCCTTCGAGGTCGATCCGTCATGGCTGGTCGAGGCGGCATCGCGTCGGCAGAAATGGATCGACCAGGCGCAGTCGCTCAACATCTACGTGGCGGGCGCGTCGGGCAAGAAGCTGCACGACACCTACATGCTCGCCTGGCTGCGCGGCCTCAAGACCACGTACTACCTGCGCTCGCTCGGTGCCACCAGCGCCGAGAAGTCGACGACCGACAAGATCGGCCAGTTGAACGCGGTTGCATCGGACGGCATCGCATCGGCCGGATTCAACTATGCGGGCGGCGCACGTTCGCGCGGCGCGGTCGAGGAAGCGCCGCCGCAGTTCTGCGCGATCGACGATCCCGATTGCGAAGCCTGCCAGTAGTCGAAGCGATCGACGGCGCGCGGGCGATGTCCGACGTCGTCGATCGCCAGGTGCAACGAGGCGCGTTTGTGTTGCGCGAATGCCAATGCCGACCACAAAAAGTCAAGGCAATCGGCCAACTCGTTGCACCGCATACACAAGATCCGTAAGATTCCGCCTGTGCATAACAACGGAATCTCGCGTTTCTACAGATAGTTAACGTCAAGTATTAAAGCGAGATTTGAAATGCTGAGCTGGGACGAACCGAACGCAAGCCCGAATATGCCGAGCCCTGGTGCCGGATCGATGGCGCGCCCTGAGCCCCGGACCGCGATCCATGAAGTCGCGGCTTCCCGTTCCTCCAGCGCCGGGACGGCGCAGCCGCGCGCGGCCGACGCGCCGCCGGTTGACACCGGCGAGCGGGTCCGTATCGAGGACAAGCGCGTGATCAACGGCTCCTCGGACGTCAACCAGCTGGTGCCCTTCAAGTACAAGTGGGCCTGGGAGAAGTACCTCGCGACGTGCGCGAACCACTGGATGCCGCAGGAAATCAACATGAGCCGCGACATCGAGATGTGGAAGTCGCCGAACGGGCTCACCGAGGACGAGCGTCGGCTGGTCAAGCGCAACCTCGGCTTCTTCGTCACCGCCGACTCCCTGGCCGCGAACAACATCGTGCTGGGCACCTACCGGCACATCACCGCGCCCGAATGCCGCCAGTTCCTGCTGCGCCAGGCCTTCGAGGAGGCGATCCACACGCATGCCTACCAGTACATCGTCGAGTCGCTCGGCCTGGACGAAGGCGAGATCTTCAATGCGTACCGCGAGATCGCTTCCATCAGGGACAAGGACGAGTTCCTGATCCCGTTCATCGAGACGCTGACCGACCCGAACTTCCGCACCGGTACGCCCGAGGCGGACCAGGCGCTGCTGAAGTCGCTGATCGTCTTCGCCTGCCTCATGGAAGGACTGTTCTTCTACGTCGGCTTCGTGCAGATCCTGGCGCTGGGCCGGCAGAACAAGATGACCGGCGCGGCCGAGCAGTACCAGTACATCC
>DAIMFM010000103.1:0-5898 GCA_036724585.1 Burkholderiaceae bacterium
CCAACGTCGAGGTGCGCGGCGGCCAGCGCGTGCGCGACCCGCGCGTGCTGAACGCCATCCGCGGCGGCGCCGCACAGGCCGGTGGGCGATGCGCCGGCCGACAGCCATGCCGATACGCCGGCCTACGAGCGGCCGATAGCGCGCCGCGCTCCCGGGGACGCCGGCACGCATGCGGCGCCGAAGCGGCCCGGGGCCGTCGATCCGGTCGTCGCGAAGCCGCAGGCCGCGGACACCGACACCGGCCGGCCTCGCACGATGACCGCCAGCCGCGTTGCCGAGGACGACTGGGAGACCTTCTGAAGGTCGGACGGGCGCCGTCCCGGCGCCCTTCGCTTGAGCCCGTGCCGGGGAGAAAGGGGCGATGGAGGATCTTCTGGCGGAACGCGAGTTCCGCTTCACGACACAGGACTTCGAGCGGGTCCGTTCGATGATCCATGCGCGTGCGGGCATCTCGCTCGCGCCCAGCAAGAAGACGATGGTCTACAGCCGCCTCTCGCGCCGCCTGCGCGAACTCGGCCTGCGTGACTTCGATGCCTACCTCGCGCTGCTGAAGTCCGATGACAGCAGCGAATGGACGGGCTTCACCAATGCGCTCACGACGAACCTGACCTCGTTCTTCCGCGAGCCCTACCATTTCCCGATCCTCGCGGAACACCTGCAGCAGTGCCTGCAACGGCGCAGGCAGCTCAAGGTGTGGTGCGCGGCGGCGTCGACCGGGGAGGAGGCGTACTCGATCGCCATGACCGCGGTGGAGGCCCTGGGCGAGCGACCGCCGGTGAGCATCCTCGCCTCGGACATCGACACCCGGGTGCTGGCGACGGCGCGCTCGGGCATCTACCCGCTCGCCAGCATCGAAGCACTGACGGCCGAGCGGCGCCGGCGCTTCCTGCTGCGGGGCAAGGGCGCGCGCGAGGGTTTCGCCCGGATACGTCCCGACCTGGCCGCCCTGGTCGACTTCCGGCAGATCAACCTGGTCGACCTTTCGGTGCGCACCGACGCGCCCTTCGACGCCATCTTCTGCCGCAATGTGCTCATCTATTTCGATGCCCCGACCAAGCAGCGCGTGTTCGAGTTCCTGCGCGGCCAGCTGCATCCCGACGGCCTCCTCTTCGTCGGCCATTCGGAGAACTTCGCGGCATTCCGCAACGGCTTCCGGGCCGAAGGCAAGACGGTCTATCGCCGTGTCGATTCCGGTGTGACCCCGCCATGAACTACGAGGTCAAGGACCGGATCACCCGCCTGCGGGCGAAGGCGGTGGGCGACGGCGAGGCGCGCACCTTCTTCAACGACCATACGTTCGGCCGGGTCATGGTCAAGGTATTGCCCGGCGAGTACTACGTCACCGACGAAGACATGATCGTGTCCACGGTGCTCGGCTCCTGTGTCGCGGTGTGCCTCACCGACACCGGCAGGCGCATCGGGGGCATGAACCACTTCCTGTTGCCCGATGGCGGCAGCGCCACCGGGCGCTACGGCGTCTATGCGATGGAGCTGCTCATCAACGGCCTGATGAAGGCGGGCGCGAGACGCCACATGCTCGAGGCGAAGGTGTTCGGCGGGGCCGCGGTGATCCGCGGCGCGACCGCGATCCGCGTCGGGCAGCGCAACGTCGCCTTCGTCGACGGTTTCCTCGAGCGCGAGGGCATCCGGGTGGCGGCACGCGACGTGCTCGGCGACGATGCCCGCAAGGTGCTGCTTTTCCCGGACACCGGTCGCGTCCTCGCGAGGCGCCTGAGCGAGGCGCAGCCGGCGATCGAAGACGAGCTGCGCTACGGTCGGCGGATGGCGAACGCCGCCGGGCGTGCCGGCGAGGTCGAGCTCTTCTAGGAGGCGGGATGCGCAAGATCGAAGTGGTGGTTGTCGACGATTCCGCCCTGGTCCGCAACCTGCTCGCCGCGATCATCGACGCCGAGCCCGACATGCGGTGCGTCGGGACGGCCAGCGATCCCTACATCGCCCGGGAGATGATCCGCAACCTCGATCCGACGGTGATCACGCTCGACGTGGAGATGCCGCGCATGGATGGCCTCGACTTTCTCGAGCGCCTGATGCGGCTGCGTCCGACGCCGGTCGTGATGGTCTCGACGCTGACCGCCAGGGGGGCGGAGACCACGTTGCGGGCGCTCGAACTGGGCGCCGTCGATTTCGTGGCCAAGCCGCGCATCGGCATCAGCCAGGGGCTCAACGAGGCGGGCCGGGAGATCGTGGACAAGATCCGCGCGGCCGCGCGGGCCCGGGTGCGGCGCCGCGCATCCGCCGCGCCGGCGGCACGCGCCATGCCGAAGCTCCCGGTGGGTGTCGCGGCGGGCACCGAGAGGCTCATCGCGATCGGGGCGTCCACCGGGGGTACCGAGGCCATCCGGGAGATCCTCGTCGCCATGCCCCCCGATTGCCCCGGAATCGTGATCACCCAGCACATGCCGCCGGGCTTCACCCGCAGCTTCGCGGCGCGGCTGGACCGGATCTGCCGGATCCGGGTCAAGGAGGGTGAACCCGACGAGCGGATCCTGACCGGACATGCCTATGTCGCGCCCGGGGGAACGCAGATGCGCGTCGACCGCAGCGGGTCCGACAACATCCTGAGGATCACCGACGAGCCGCCGGTGAACCGGCACAAGCCCTCCGTCGAGGTCCTGTTCGGCTCGGTCGCCCGCTACGTGGGCGCCAACGCGATCGGCGTGATGCTCACGGGGATGGGCCGCGATGGCGCCGACGCCATGCGGGCGATGCGCGACGCCGGCAGCTGGAACATCGCCCAGGACGAAGCCAGCTGCATCGTCTACGGTATGCCGCGCGAGGCCGTGGCCGCCGGGGCGGTTTCCGTCGTGCTGCCGCTGTCGGGAATCGCCGACGCCCTGCTCGAGCACCTGCGCCAGACGGACGGCTTCGCCAATCGCATCTAGCCGGACGGCCGGCGCGCGGTTGCCGGGAACCGGGCAGCACCCGTGGCGGCGGGCCGCCCCGCGCCGCAAGGTGTAAGCTCCTGTCATCGTTCCGCCTCCATCCCTCGCCCGACCCATGCCCGCCGCCCCCGGCATCGCGCCTCGCCGAACCCCGCGCGCCCCATCGCGCTGTCACTTCCGTTCCATCGTCGCCCGCGCGCGGTCGCTGGGCGTCGCCGTCGTCCTGGCGACGCTGGCGCTCGCGACCTTAGCGCCGACGGATGCCCTCGCGTTGCCGGAGGACATGGCGAACCGCGTGGCGCCCTGCACGGTGTGCCACGGCGCCCAGGGACGTTCGGCGAGCGACGGCTACTATCCGCGCATCGCGGGCAAGCCGAGGGTGTATCTCTTCAACCAGCTGGTCGCGTTCCGCGACGGCGGGCGGCAGTACGCGCCGATGCAGCGCCTGCTCGCCGGGCTCGACGATGCCTACCTCGAGGACATGGCGGACTACTTCGCCGGCCTCGACCTGCCGTATCCCCCGCCGCAAGCGGCGGAAGCCAGTCGCGCCGAGCTGGCCGAGGGACGCAGGCTCGTGCGCGAGGGGAGCGAAGGCAGCCTGCCGGCCTGCGTGGCCTGCCATGGGGAGCGGCTCACCGGGATCGAGCCGGCGATCCCGGGCCTGCTCGGCCTGCCTCGCGACTACATCAATGCACAGATCGGGGCATGGCGGGAAGGCCAGCGTCGGGCCGGCGAGGACGACTGCATGGTGAAGGTGGTCGAGGCGCTCGATCCCTCGCAGGTCCGGGCCATCTCGAACTGGCTCGCCTCGCAGCCGGTACCCGCCGACTCCAGGCCCGCGCCGGGTCCGCCGCCGCAGGCCGCGTTCGAATGCGGGGTGGTCGCCCGCGCCGAGTCCGAGGCGTCGTCCCCTGCGCCGGGCGAGGGCGCGCCGGTCGCGACCGACGATTCCCTGGTGGCCAGGGGACGCTACCTCGCGCGCCTCGGCAACTGCGAGTCCTGCCATACGCGCGCCGGGGGAGCGCCCTGGGCCGGCGGCCGGGCGATCCCGACGCCCTTCGGCGACGTCTATTCGAGCAACCTGACCGGCTCGCGGGAGCACGGCCTGGGACAGTGGAGCTTCGAGGACTTCCGGCGCGCCATGCGCGAAGGCGTCGCGCCGGACGGGCGCGTCCTTTCCCCGGCCTTTCCCTACACCTCGTTCACGCGCATGCGCGAGGACGACCTCGAGGCCTTGTTCGCCTTCCTCGAGACGATCGAGCCGGTCGAGGAACCCAATCGCCCGGCGCAGATGCGGCCTCCCTTCGGCTCGCCGCTGGCCTTGCGCGCCTGGCGGGCGATCTACTTCGATCCAGGCGAGCTGCAAGAGGATTCCTCGCGCTCGGCCCAGTGGAACCGCGGCGCATACCTGGTCCGGGCGGTCGCCCATTGCGACCAGTGCCATTCCCCGCGAAACCGCCTGGGCGGGCAGGCCGACCCGGCGTCGCTGGTGGGTGCCCGCCTGCCGGACGGCTGGTATGCCCCCGACCTTCGCGATGCGGCCTGGACCGCCGCAGGCAGCGTCGAGGAGCTGGCGGAGGCGCTGCGGACCGGGCGATCGGATTCCGGCTGGGCCGCCGGCCCGATGACCGAGGTGGTGTCGATGGGAACGAGCCACCTCACGCCCGAGGATGCCCTTGCCATCGCCAGCTACCTCGTCGAGGATGCGGCGCCGCGCGAGGACGAGCCGGCCAGGGAAGCGGCGCATCCGGCAACGCTTGCACGAGGCGAGGACATCTACCGCGAGCGTTGCGCGGACTGCCATGGCGACGAAGGGGAGGGCGCGGGCGAGCGGGCGCCGGCCCTGGCGGGCAACCCGGGCGTACGCTCGGCCATCGCCGACAACATGCTGCGGGTCATCCTCGAAGGCGGCTACGGCGCGCAGACCGCGGAGCATCCGCGGCCCTACGGTATGCCACCCTATGCGGCCGAACTGAGCGATGCCGACATCGCGGCGGTCGCGTCCTATGTGCGCCACGCCTGGGGCAATCTCGCCGGCCTGGTCCGGCAGCCGCAGGTATCGACGCTGCACGCGGCAACGCCCTGATCGGCGCGCAATCCCCGGGCTAGCCGCCGACGGCGATCCGGAGCTGCGTCATCGCCGAGCCGAGCGGTACCTGCAGCAACGGCATGATCAGCGCGAGCAGGACGAGGCCGATCCCGATCGTGAGCGGGAAGCCCACCGCGAAGACACTGAACTGGGGCGCGACCCGGGACATGACGCCGAGCGCGACGTTCACGAAGAGCAGCAGGGCGATGAAGGGCAGCGCGACGGCGAGCGCGAGCGCGAACATCTGGACCCCGAGCGCGATCGGCGAGCGACCGGCGAGCCAGCCGAAGGCGATATCGACGGGGATCACCGCGAAGCTCTCCGTCACGGCCATCAGCAGCATGCCGGGCCCGTTCATGACCACGAACGCGGTGAGCGCGGTGGTGCTGAGGAAGCGCGAGACCGGGTTGCCCGAACCGCTCTGGGGGTCGTAGAAGCCGGCGAAGGACAGGCCCATCTGCAGGCCGATCGCCTCGCCCGCCAGTTCGAAGGCGCTGAAGATCACGCGGGCGATGAAGCCCAGCGTCAGCCCGACGAGCACCTCGTGCGCGACCAGCAGCAGGATGTTCGGACCCTCGAAGCCGCCGGCGCCGACCTCGATCGAGGGCGCGACGATCGCGGCCGTCATGGCCGACGCGGCGATGCGGATCCGCAGCGGCACGCTTTGCTGGGACAGGACCGGCGCCGTCGTGAACAGCCCGAGGACGCGAAAGAACGGCAGCAGGAAGCTCGACAGCCAGCCGAAGAGCTGGGCGTCGGTGATCGAGAGCATCAGCCGATCGCACCCGGGATCGACATGAAGGTCTCCCGGATGAAGTCGGTCAGCATCGCGATCAGCCAGGGCCCGGCGAGCCCGAGCGTGGCCGCCAGCGCCAGCAGCTTCGGCAGGAACGACAGCGTGTTCTC
>DAIMFM010000103.1:5908-10124 GCA_036724585.1 Burkholderiaceae bacterium
CTCGTTGATCTGGGTGATCGCCTGCAGGACGCTCACCACCAGGCCGACGACGAGCGCGACGCCGAGCAGCGGCGCGGCCACGATCAGCAGTACCTCGAGCGCGTGGCGGCCGACCTGGACCACGTATTCCGGTGTCATCGCATCATCCTCAGAAGCTGGCGACCATCGATGCGACGAGCAGGCTCCAGCCATCGGCCAGCACGAACAGCATCAGCTTGAACGGCAGCGATACCAGCACGGGCGAGAGCATCATCATCCCCATCGACATCAGGACGCTCGAGACGATCAGGTCGATCATCAGGAAGGGGATGAACACGAGGAAGCCGATCTGGAAGGCGGTCTTCAGCTCGCTCACCACGAAGGCGGGAATCAGTATCCGCATCGGCACCGTTTCGGCGGAGGCCGGCGGCGGCGCCTCGGCCTGCGCGCCATCCGGGTCCGTCGTGGCGACCTCGTCGGCCGGATCGACGACCGCCATCGCGGCGAACATCTCGAGGTCGGACTCCCGGGTCTGGCGCAGCATGAAGGTGCGCAGCGGGGTGCTGGCGATCGCGGCGGCTTCCTCGAAGCCGATCTTCTGCTCGGTATAGGGCTTGTAGGCTTCGTCGTGGATCTGCTCTAGCGTCGGCCCCATGACGAAGAGGGTCAGGAACAGGGCCATGCCCACGATCACCTGGTTGGGCGGCGTCGACTGCAGGCCCAGTGCCTGGCGCATCAGCGCGAGCACGATGACGATCCTCGTGAAGCTCGTCATCAGCAGGAGGATCGCCGGGAGGAAGCTGAGGGCGCTGAACAGCAGCAGCGTCTGGATCGGCACCGAGTAGGTGGTGCCGCCGCCGGGCGCCGGGCTCGCGTTCAGTCCCACCACCTGGGCGTGGGCCGGTGCCGACATGAGCAGGAAGGCCAGCAGGCCGAGCAGGACGGCGATGCCGGCGTACGGCTGGAACCGCTTCATGGACGTCGCATGCCCTTGAGGAGGGTGGCGAACGACGCAGCCTCGGTTTCCTCGAACTCGGGCGCGTGCTCGAACTCGACGAGCGTGCTCATGGACTGTGCGGTGACGCCGACGAGCAGCGACTTGCCGGCGGCCTCGACGATCATGATGCGCTCGCGCGGGCCCACGGCGGCGCTGGCGCGGATCCGGATCGGGCCCTGGCTCGACCTGCCGGGTGCGCCGGCCATGAAGCGCCGGGCGAGCCAGAGCGAGACCGGGATCAATGCCAGCACGAACACCAGCGACAGCAGGGAAGAGAGCGTGGTGCCCATGGCGCTCGCCTAGAAGCGGTTGAGCCGCCGCATGCGCTCGGACGGGGTGACGATGTCGGTGAGACGGATGCCGAACTTCTCGTTCACGACGACCACTTCGCCCTGGGCGATGAGGCAGCCGTTGACCAGGACGTCCATGGGCTCGCCGGCAAGGGCGTCGAGCTCGATCACCGAGCCCTGGGCCAGCTGCAGGATGTGCTTGATCGGGATGCGGGTGCGGCCCAGCTCGACGGTGAGCTGCACCGGAATGTCCATCAGCATCTCGATGTCGTTGCCCTTGCGGTCCGGGGCGGTGCTTCCAGCCTGCCCCGACAGGTCGGGGAACAGGTGGTTCGCGCTCTCGGCCTTCGCGGGCGCCGCGGCGGCTTCCGCCTGCTCCTGTTCGGCGAGGGCGCTCGCCCACTCGTCGGCGTAGGCGTCCTGCTTGTTCTCGGGTGCGTTGCTCATGGTTTCCTGCCTTCGAGACCCGCGGGGTCGGTAAGGAAGTTCTCGATCTGGATCGCGTAGTGGTCGTTGGACGTGCCGTAGCGGCACTCGAACACCGGGGTGGCGTTGACCCGCGCCTCGACGGTCGGCGCGATGCCGAGCTCGACGAAGTCGCCGGCCTTGAGCGAGAGCAGGTCCGAGAAGCTGATCCGCGCGCCGCCCAGGTCGGCGACGAGCTCCACTTCGGCGCTCTGCAGCTGGCGGGTGAGGTTCGAGATCCAGCCCTTGTTGATCATCGACTGGTCGGCGCTGACGCTCGAGAACAGCGTCTCGCGAATCGGCTCGAGCGTGGCATAGGGAATGCACAGGTGCATCGAGCCGCCGGTATCGCCGATCTCCAGCGCGAGGCTGGTGGTGACCACGATCTCGGAGGGCGTCGCGATGTTGGCGAACTGCGTCTGCATCTCCGAGCGGACATACTCCAGCTCGAGGGGATAGACGCCCGACCAGGCGTCGCGGTAGTCCCTGCAGACCACTTCCAGCACGCGGTCGATGATGCGCTGCTCGGTGGCCGAGAACTCGCGTCCCTCGATGCGGGTCTGGAGCCGTCCGGAGCCGCCGAACAAGGTGTCGATCACGGCGAACACGAGCTGCGGCTCGAGGACCAGCAGGCCGCTACCGCGCAGCGGCTTGACCTGCATGACGTTCAGGTTGGTCGGGACCACCAGGTTGGAGAGGAAGGCACTGTACTTCTGCACCTTCACCGGGCCGACGGAGATGTCCGGATTGCGGCGCATGAAGTTGAAGAGACCCACCCGCAGGTTGCGCGCGAACCGGTCGTTGATGATCTCGAGCGTCGGCATGCGGCCGCGCACGATCCGCTCCTGCAGCGCCAGGTCGTAGGGAACGACTTCCCCGTCCGCCTGCGGCTGCTGCTCCGGCGCGACTTCGTCGCCATTGACGCCGACGAGCAGGGCATCGACCTCGTCCTGCGAAAGGTACTGTTCGGCCATCGCGGGAATCCTCGGCTCGCCTACTGGACGATGAACTGCGAGAAGTGCACCGCCGCGATCGGGCCGGTGTCGACTTCATCGAAGCTGCGACCGGCCTGCGTCGCGTCGCGTTCCGCGGCGCTCGCCGGACGCGGCGGGTTCTCGTGCGCGAGCACCGCACGGGCGGCCAGGGCGATGTCGATCGCGAGCTGCTCCTTGCCGTCGAGCGTCAGGAGCTCCGCGGCCGATCGGGCACTCAGCAGGAGCAGGATGGCGTTGCGCACCGCCGGCATCGACGCCTTGAGCTGGGTCTCCGCGGGCGAATCGTAGACCTCGAGGACGACGGCCACCTGGGCATAGCGGTCGAGGTTCGCGTCACTGAGGTTGACGACGAACTGGTCCATCGGCACGAAGATCCGGGCTTCACCCGACTTGCGCGCGGTCTTCTTCGCCGCGGCGTCGTCGGCATTGCCCGTCGCCGCCACGGCATTGCTGCCCGCGGCGAAGTACCAGGCGGTGCCGCCGGCGACGCCCGCCACCAGCAGCATCGCCATGGCGAACAGCGCGATCTTCAGCCCCTTGCCCTTGCCCTCGCCCGCGGGTCCTTCGGTCTTGTCCTCTGCCATATCCGCTCCATGCCGGCGCACGCCACGCATTCAACCGCCCGCCGGTCCCGGCGAGCGCATGAAGGGATTCTGGGAAAACTTGAGGGTTCCCGGACGCGGGATAAGGGGAGGCGGGCCGGCGCTTTTCGGATCAGGCGTAGAGGTCGACGAGGGCGTCGGGACGAATCCGCGCGCCCGTCGGTCGTATCGCGCCGTCGATCGACGCGACGGACCGTCGATCGGCTCGTGTGCGATCCGATCCGTCCGCCGGGCGTTCGTCGCCGTCACGGTGGAAGCCGGGCCCGACATGCGTGTCCGCCAGCGACAGGCCCTGCTCGGCGAACAGGTCGCGCAGGTCCGCCAGCGATTGCTCCAGCGCCTGGCGCGTCTCGGCGTTCGGCGCGGCGAACTGCACGCTGGCGGCGTTGCCGTCGAGGCTCAGTTCCACGCGGACCGGTCCCAGCTCGGCCGGCGACAGGATGAGCTCCGCCTGGCCGAGGTCCATGCGCAAGGCGAGGGCGAGCTGCTGCCCGAGTGCCTGCGGGAATGCCGGCGAGAACACCGGTGCGGCAATCGGCAGGGTGATCGGTCGCACGCCCCCGGTCGCGGCCGGCGCTCCGGGCGAGGCCGCGCTGGCCGTCCCGCCTTCGGCGTCCTGGCCTTGCGCAGCGAGGAGGACATCCTCGAAGCCCTGTCCGGGGCCGGCCGCCTGCGCGAGCGCGATCGCCTCGCCGGCACCGGGCGTCGTCGCGGCCCCGGAGGCCTGCTGTGGCGCGGCGCGGACATCGGCGGATGCGCGGATGCCCGGCGCGGTCGCGCGAAGTCCCGTCGAGCCCGCCGGGCCCGCGGCGGGAGCGGTGGCGCGGCCGACGATGGGCGCGGCGACCGCCCCCGGTCGGCGCGATGCGACCCCACCGGGGCCCGGGG
>DAIMFM010000104.1:0-6271 GCA_036724585.1 Burkholderiaceae bacterium
TGATCTGCCCCTTCGCCAAGGGCGGCAAGATCGGCCTGTTCGGCGGCGCCGGCGTGGGCAAGACCGTCAACATGATGGAGCTCATCAACAACATCGCCAAGAGCTACGGCGGCTACTCGGTGTTCGCCGGCGTCGGCGAGCGTACCCGCGAGGGCAACGACTTCTACCACGAGATGGAAGAATCGAAGGTCCTCGACAAGGTCGCGATGGTGTTCGGGCAGATGAACGAGCCGCCGGGCAACCGCCTGCGCGTGGCCCTCACCGGCCTGACCATGGCCGAGAAGTTCCGCGACGAAGGCCGCGACATCCTGCTCTTCATCGACAACATCTACCGCTACACCCTGGCGGGTACCGAAGTCTCCGCGCTGCTCGGCCGGATGCCTTCGGCGGTGGGCTACCAGCCCACCCTGGCCGAGGAGATGGGCCGGCTGCAGGAGCGGATCACCTCGACCAAGGTCGGCTCGATCACGTCGATCCAGGCCGTGTACGTTCCCGCGGACGACCTGACCGACCCGTCGCCGGCCACCACCTTCGGCCACCTCGACGCCACCGTGGTGCTGTCGCGCGACATCGCGGCGCTGGGCATCTACCCGGCCGTCGATCCGCTCGACTCCACCTCGCGCCAGCTCGACCCCAACGTCATCGGCGAGGAGCACTACCAGACCACGCGCCGGGTGCAGTCGACCCTGCAGCGCTACAAGGAACTGCGCGACATCATCGCGATCCTCGGCATGGACGAGCTGTCCCCCGAGGACAAGCAGGCGGTGGCCCGCGCCCGGAAGATCCAGCGCTTCCTGTCGCAGCCCTTCAACGTGGCCGAGGTCTTCACCGGCTCGCCCGGCAAGATCGTGCCACTGGCCGAGACGATCCGCGGCTTCAAGATGATCGTCGACGGCGAGTGCGACGCGCTCCCCGAGCAGGCGTTCTACATGGTCGGCACCATCGACGAAGCCTTCGAGAAGGCCAAGACCCTCAAGTAAGGCCGGCAGGCGGGCCGAGCCGCAAGGCCGGGCCCGCCTGGGTGAGCAACAGGACAAGCAATGGCAAACACGATTCATGTCGACGTGGTCAGCGCCGAAACCTCGATCTTCGAGGGCGAGGCCGAGTTCGTCGCGCTGCCGGGCGAATCGGGCGAGCGCGGGATCTACCCCCAGCACACGCCGCTGATCACCCGGATCCGCCCGGGCGCGGTACGCATCAAGCAGGCCGACGGCGCGAAGGAAGAGTTCGTCTTCGTCGCCGGCGGGATCCTCGAGGTGCAGCCCAACCGGGTCACCGTGCTGGCCGATACCGCGATCCGCGGCAGCGACCTCGACGAAGCGAAGGCCGAGGAAGCCAAGCGCGCGGCCGAGGAGGCGCTCGCCAACCGGAGCGCCGACATCGACTACGCCAAGGCCCAGGCCGAGCTCGCCGAGGCCATCGCCCAGATCGCCGCCATCCGCAAGCTGCGCGGCGGTCGCTGACGGCATTTGCGCGGAACCGACCGCCGCCGGTCGGTTCCGGCTGTCGCAAATCCCCCTAAAGCAGAAATAAACACCCCTGGAGCCGTGGGTGTCGTATACTGGGCGCGCAATGCGTCATCGGCACCTTGTATACCAGCGGTTTCGTCAAAACGCCTTCCAGGCGCCAGTTCGGTCAAACCCCTTCGTTACATTCCCTTGAGGCTATGCAGCTCGCAGGCCAGTTCGGTCGCGGGCAATTCATCTATCTTTTTTCAGTTCAAGGAAGTCATCGAATGGCAAACCAGACCGGAACCGTCAAGTGGTTCAACGAATCGAAGGGCTTCGGCTTCATCACCCCCGACGGCGGTGGCGAGGACCTCTTCGCGCATTTCAGCGAGATCCAGGGCTCGGGCTTCAAGACCCTGGCCGAGAACCAGCGCGTCGAATTCGAAGTCACGCAGGGCCGCAAGGGCCAGCAGGCCAGCCGCATCCGCCCCATCTGAGGCGGATCGGCGCCCGGGCCCGTAGCAGGGCCCTGGCAAGCCACGAGAACGCGCGGCCGCAAGCCGCGCGTTTTTTGGTCTGGTTTCCGTTTGACGCGTCAGGCCGCCTGCAGCTCGAGCCGGTAGAAGCGCGCCGCCGTCCCGCTGAAGAGCTCGCGCTTCTCCTCGGGGCTGCGGTCCGCGGCGATGCGCTTGAAGGCGTTCCACAGCGTCGCGTAGCTGCAGCTGCCCAGATCGACCGGGAAGTTGCTCTCGAACATGCAGCGCGTCGCGCCGAAGGCATCGATGCATTCATCGATGTAGGGCCGCCATTCGCGCGCCAGCTGCTCCGACGGCGCCGCCGGCTCCGCCAGGAATGACGGGAAGCCGCAGAACACCATGGCGAGTCCACCCAGCTTGACGTGCACGTTGGGGCATTCGGCCAGCTCGCGGATGTGGCGTCGCCAGGTATCGAAGCGCTCGTCGCGCCGCCCGGCATGGCGGCCGCTCCCGAGCGGTGTGCCGACGTGGTCGAGGACGATCGGCGTGTCGGGGAAAGCGCGCGCCAGGTCGATCACGTCGGGCAACTGCGGCTCGAGCACCCAGGCATCGAAGGACAGCCCGTGGGCGGCCAGCCGCCCGAAGCCCTCGCGAAAGTCCGCGCGGGCGTACAGGCCCTCGGGCGCGCGTCCGTGCAGCGGGCCGAGCACGGCCGGGTCCTCGTGATGCGAGGCACTGTGGCGGATGCCGCGGAAACGTCCGCCGCCCGCCGCGATGTGCGCCTCGAGCACCGCATCCACCGTGGCTGGCGGCAGGCGCAGGTCGGCATGGCCGACGATCCCGGCGCAGGCGAGCGTCGGGCCGTAGGTGCCGCTCGCGCACATCGCGGCCACGCCGTTGACGAACTCCGTCTCGCCAACGGGGCGCATCTCGGCGGGGCCGTCCTTGCGCCACATCGAGCGGCATTCGACGAAGACCGTCGCGACCACGTTGTGTCCGCTACCGGTGTCTTCCAGCAGTTCGTCGAGCAGGTAGCGCGCGGACATGTCGACAACGCGCAGGAAACCGTGGCGGCTGGCGGGATCGTCGCCGGCCGCCGCCATCGCGGCCCGTCGATCCCACAGGTGGTGGTGCGGATCGACGATCGGCAGCTCGGGCTCGAGGATCTCCTCGACGGTACGGGTCGGCATCAGGGGTCTCCTGTCGTCATCGGTTGACGCGGCGAAGCCGCCGCGATGTCCTGCTCGCAGGTATTCGCCACGTCCGAGACGGTCGAGCGCCGCATGTCGCGCGTCCAGCGCAGGTCGTCGAAGTCGGTGCCCCGGTGCATGGTGCAGCGGTTGTCCCAGATGACGAGGTCGCCGACGCGCCAGCGATGGGTGTGGACGAACTGCGGCTGGGTGGCGAAGGCGATCAGGCGGTCGACCAGCGCGAGCGCCTCGGTGTCGTCCATGCCGACGATGCGGCCGATGTGGGAGGCGAGGTAGAGGCTGGTGCGGCCGTTCTCCGGGATCACGCGCACCAGGCGCTGGCGCACCGGCGGCAGCGATGCGCGTTCCTCGTCGTCGAAGTTGGTGAAGCCCAGGCGCGCCCTCGAGTGAAAGATCGAGTGCTCCGCCACCAGGGGCGCGAGCCGCGCCTGTTCGTCGGCCGGCAGCGCCTCCCAGGCCGCGCGGAGATCGGCGAACTGGGTATGGCCCCCGATCGGTGCGACCGTCTGCGCGTACAGGGCCGACGCATAGCCGGGCACATGGCGGAACGAGCTGTCGGTGTGCCAGAGGCGGTTGCCGAGCTGGAACATCCGGCGCCGGCTGTCCGAGCCCCAGATCCGGTTCTCGACGTCCAGGTTCGAGATGTCGGCGATCTCGGGGCGCAGCCGCAGGACCATGTCCTGGCGATGCACGCTGATCGTCCTCTCGTGGGGACCGAACAGCCCGGTGAAGGCGAGGTGCTGCTCCTGGTCGATCGACTGCCCGGGAAAGACGAGGACCGCATAGTGGGCGAACGCCTCCCGGATCCCGGCTTCGTCCTCCGGCGACAGCGGCCGCGACAGGTCGACGTCGCCGACCTCCGCGACGAATCGCTCGAAACAGGGTGAAACCGTGATCGTCATGGACTGTCTCCTGTGTTCGTGCCGCCGCGTCGGCGGATCGCTCCGTTCGCGCGCGACGGTCGTGACGGACTCCGCATTATCCGTCATGGGTGCCGGCCCCGCGCAAGGGCGATGGCGGCGCGCGGCTATCATCTGGCATCCTGCAACCGGCGCCCCCATGAAAGGCTGGCTAGACCGCATCTTCGTGTCCCTGGCGCGCGAGTTCCGCTGGAGCTTCATGCCGCCGCTGATGGTCTACGTCGCGGCTGGCATCTCCGGCCTGACCGCGATCGTCGGGACCTTCTTCGTCAAGGACTACCTGGGCCTGAGCGCCGAGTTCCTCGCCGCCCTGGGGTTCTGGGCCGGCCTGCCCTGGGCGCTCAAGATGCCGCTGGGCCATCTCGTGGACCTGCTGTGGCGCTACAAGTCGGGCCTGGTCTATCTCGGCGCCAGCCTGATCGCGGCCAGCCTGCTGATCATGATCGGGCTGCTGGCCGAGCCGGAGGCGATGCGCCGCTACGCCAGCGCCGAGGCCTGGTTCGTGCTTGCCACCTTGCTCGCACCGGTCGGCTACGTCACCCAGGACGTGGTGGCCGACGCCATGACGGTCGAGGCGGTGCCGCTGGTGCGCAGCGACGGCAGCGTCGTGCCCGAGGCCGACCGTCGCGCCATGCACACCACCATGCAGACGCTCGGGCGTGTCGCGATCATCGGCGGCAGCCTCCTGGTGGCACTGGTCAACGTCGTCATGATGCACGGCGTACAGCTCCTGCCCGAGCCCGAGCAGGCGGCGGTCTACGTGCGCGTCTACCAGCTCGCGCTGCTCATCCCGGTGGTCTCGGTCGCCGGCGTCGTCCTCGCCGCCTGGCTGCTGCGCCGGCGGGTCGCCGCCCTGGTCGCCAGCGGCCACTCGGTCGACGAAGCCTGGCGCCTGGTCTCGGTGCACGACGAGGCGCCGCCGGTGAACTGGTGGATCCTCGGCGGCGGGCTGCTGTTCGCGGCGGTGTCGCTGGCCGTCGGGCTGTCCGATGTCCCGCTGCTGGAGCGCTGGGGCCAGGAGATCATCTTCGCCGTATCGATGGCGATCGTCATCTTCCTGATCGTGCGCCTGACTCGCGAGCTCACGCCCGACGCGCGCCGCACCCTGATCGGCACCGCGGTCGTGATCTTCGTGTTCCGGGCACTGCCGGGCCCCGGCGCGGGCGCCACCTGGTGGCAGATCGACGTCCTCGGCTTCGACCAGCAGTTCCTCTCGGAGCTCTCGCTGATCGCGGCCAGCCTCACCCTGGTGGGCCTGTTCGTCTTCCGGCGCTTCATGGCCGAGCGCTCGATCTACACCGTGGTCGCGGTACTGAGCATCGCCGGCTTCCTGCTGAGCCTGCCCATCGTCGGCATGTACTACGGCCTGCACGAGTGGACGGCGGCGCGCACCGGCGGAATCGTCGACGCGCGCTTCATCGCGGTCATCGACACCGCGCTCGAATCGCCGCTCGGCCAGATCGCGATGGTGCCGATGCTGGCCTGGATCGCGAATTCCGCGCCGGCACAGCTCAAGGCGACCTTCTTCGCCGTCATGGCCTCGTTCACCAACCTGGCGCTGTCGGCATCGCAGCTGGGCACGCGCTACCTCAACCACTTCTATGTCGTCACGCGCGAGGTGCGCGAGCCCGGCACCGGCGTGGTCAAGGTGGCGGCCGACTACAGCCAGCTCGGCGAACTGCTGATCGTGGTGACGGTGCTTTCGCTGGTGGTCCCGCTGCTGGTGATCGGCCTGATGCAGGCGGCGCGGCTGCGCAGCGGCTGAGGGCCGCTATCGGGCGCGCTGGTGCCCGCGTTGCGGCGAAGTCGCCTGCGCTCGCATTGCGGCGAAGTCGTCTGCGCCCGCGCTGCTTCGCTTAGACGGGGCGGTCGGCTTCGCCGACTTCCCTTCGGCGCCCCAATGCGCTGCGCATCGCGGGCGCAGCCGCCTTCGAGAAAGCGGGTGCGACACGCGAACGTAGCGCCGTGCCGTGCGCGGCGCGCAGGGCGGCCGCTTCGCCTGTCGGAAACGTCGCCTCGCCGCGGCGGGTGGCCGGCGGCGCGGGCGATTTGCGGGGCGGCGAGGAGCGCAGTGCGCGGGGCGAGCGTGCGGGCCGAAGGCCTGCACGCGATCCCATCATGCTCGCCGCGCTTGTTCGAGCGCAGCGAACCGCAGGTGAGCGGAGCGAGTTGCGCGGCGCGCCCCGCGCACGAGCACCGCAGCGCAGTCGGCGAAG